>QIAS01000116.1 GCA_003225615.1 Acidobacteriota bacterium
TCCAACCCGCTGGGCGTGCAGGCCGATGCACTCTGGACAGAGGGTCAGGATTTTGATTTCTCCTTCGACACGGTTTGGGATTCGCAGGGAAAGATAACCGATCGCGGCTTCGTGGTGTGGATCTCGATTCCCTTTCGCAGCTTGCGTTTTCCTTCCAGCGATCCGCAGACCTGGGGCATTCTGTTGAACCGCGGCATTCCCCGCAACAACGAAGATACGTTCTGGCCGCAGTACTCCAGTCGCATCGCCGGGCGCCTGAATCAGGAAGGACAAGCCACCGGCCTCGAAGGCATCTCTCCCGGCCGCAACCTGCAATTCATCCCGCACGGCATTTTTCGGTCGTTCCGCGAGCTTGATCTTCGGGATCCCTTCAACCCCACGTACACCCAGCGTGCCGCCTACGGCCAAGTGGGACTCGATGGCAAGGCGGTACTGAAGGACAAATTTGTTCTGGACGCCACCATCAACCCCGACTTCAGCCAAGTTGAGTCCGACGAACCGCAGGTCACGGTTAACCAACGCTTCGAGGTTTTCTTTCCCGAAAAGCGTCCCTTCTTTCTGGAAAATTCCAATTACTTTAATACGCCCATTAGCCTGCTGTTCACGCGGCGCATTGTCGATCCTAAGTGGGGCGTGCGTTTGACCGGCAAAGACGGACCATGGGCGGTGGGCATGCTGGTAGCCGACGATTCGGCGCCCGGCCAAGTGGTGCCCTTGAATGATCCTCTAGCCGGCAAGAAAGCGTTCTTTGCCGTCGGTCGCGTGAGTCGCGATATTGGAAAGCAATCCACCCTGGGATTGATGTACACGGATCGTGAACTGGATCGCTACTTCAACCGTGTTGGCGGTATTGACGGCCGATTCACTTTGAATAGCCACTGGACCGCAACGTTTCAAGGCGTAGTCAGTTCTACATTTAACGTAGTCGATTCCTTCTTCAATACTGACGGTGCATACCAGGCGGGAAACGCGGTGGAAGCGACTGTGCAGCGCCAGGGCCTCAAATTTAACTACTTCGCCGATTATTCAGATCGTTCCAACGATTTCCGCACTCTGACCGGTTTTGACCCTCAACCGGACATCCACAGCCTCTTCCAGCGCGTGCAGTACACCTTCCGCCCGCAAGGCAGAAAGCTGATTTCCTGGGCACCGGAATTTGACAACTACGAGACCTGGGATCATGAGGGAAATCACCTCATGTCCGGATACACGCCCGCCTTGAAGCTTGAATTTCCCGGACAGACATTCATAGGAGCGTTGTACTCGAAAGAAATGGAACTCCTGCGGCCTAAGGATTTCTCCGTGCTCACCAGCAGTCAGCGCTATGTGCGGCACACAACAGTTCTAACGTTCGACACCAGCTTCTACCGGCCGGTATCGCTGCACGTGGACTACCGCTTCGGTTCCCGCGTCAATTACGATCCTCCCGGCAGCGAGATTCCGTTCCTCGCGGGCCGAAGCAGCACCTTGACCACCCTGACTGTGCGGCCCAATAGATCATTGCGCGTGGACAATACCTATATCTTGTTTCGCTTGCACAACCGCTTCGGCCCGGTGGGCGCCTTCAATAACCACATCATTCGCAGCAAATGGAATTACCAGTTCACCCGCCAGTGGTCATTCCGCTTCATTGGACAGTACGGCACGGTGCTTGCCAACCCGTTTTTTACTTCGCTGCAGACCACGAAGAATTTCAATGCGGATTTTCTGGTGACGTATCTGGTGCATCCTAGTACGGCAATTTACGTGGGATACAACACCAACCTGGAGAACGTGCTGACGCCGCTCGGCGCGGATATTAATGGGAACCTGATGCGTAGTCCGAGATTTATCAACGACGGCAGGAATGTTTTCGTGAAGGTGTCGTACTTGTTCCGATTCTGAAAAGTAGATCGGATCTTGAGTGCTGAGTTCCTCCGGCCCTGAGACGAGGCGAGTCGCGTCTCTGGTGGGTGATTGAGGTGCAGTTCGCCAGAGTCGACAGGTTGTGCTTACGGTCTCCCCAGCAACTCCAACACGACGGCGGTTTCCGTTTCGATTCCGGTTTTCAGGCTCGGCTCACGGTCTGGCGCGAAGAACGGCGAGTGCGGACCGGGCAGATTTTCTCCGGCTTTTTGGGCAGCAGCGAATTTGGCGGGTTCGACTGCCCCAAGGGCGAACATGGCACTAGGCACTCCGAATTGGCGGTACTCAGCGAAATCGTCGCTCCCCATAATGGGATGCCCCTTGACGACGTTACTCTCTCCCAGGACTTGCTTCAGTACGCTTGCGAGTCGATCGCTAAGTTGAGGATCGTTGTATACGGCGCCCACGCTCTCCGTGACCTGCACAATTGGTTTTTTGGGCGCGTTGGCACTTGCCGCCTCGGCGTCCGCGATTCTTTGAATGGCGGCCAGCAGATGTTTGCGAACGTCATCCTGGTACGACCTCACCGTAAGCTGCATGTGAACTTCATCAGGAATGATGTTGTGTTTCGTCCCGCCATGAATGGAGCCGACAGTGATGACCGCTGGATCTTGCGGATCAATCTCGCGCGCGACAATGGTTTGCCAGCTCACAATAGTACGTGCCGCCAGGACGATGGGGTCCACTGTGGCCTGTGGCCGAGAGCCATGGCCGCCGACCCCGAAAATGGTCACATCTACCGAATCCGAGTTTGCGGCGCTGAAGCCCGGTGTGTAAGCGATTGTTCCCGACGGATACTCGTTGCTGTCATGCACCGCCACTGCGAAATCGGGTTTCGGAAAGCGCGTGAAAAGGCCATCCTTCAGCATGGCCTTCGCCCCGCCGATCCGCTCCTCCGCCGGTTGGCCCACATAAATAAATGTCCCGTGCCACCGGTTTTTGTTTTGCGCAAGCAGTGTGGCCGTGCCAATGCCGATTGACATGTGGAGATCATGTCCACAAGCGTGCATAACGGGCACCTCGACGCCGCGATCGTCATGGGTGGTCACATGGCTGGCGTAGGTGAGCCCGGTCTTTTCCGGCACGGGAAGAGCATCCAACTCGGCGCGAATCATCACAGTTGGGCCAGCGCCGTTCTTCAAGATCCCCACAGCCCCGGTACCGCCGACGCCAGTTGTGACTGCAAATCCGAGCTTTCGCAATTGCTCGGCGATGGTAGCCGCCGTCTTCTCCTCGTGATAGGAAAGCTCGGGATTGCGGTGCAGGTCTTCGTAGAGTGTCTCCACCTGCGGGTAGATAGCGAGAAGTCCAGGGCGAAAAAGAGAGACGGGGCAAGCCCGGTCTTACGGTTTTTTGGTGTCGAATGCAGCCGCCAGACTTCCCCTGTAGAGACGCGGCTTGACGCGTCTCCTATCGCGTCGCGGGAGCCGGTTTTCCACAAAACTTATCGAAAGCCGCTTTAAGGTCATCGGCAATGTCAACAGCCTCGCGCGTCTCAATATCGCTACGCTGCATCATGTACACGAGTTTGGCGTTACGCAGAATACCGATGGATGGCGAAGATGGCGGATATCCGGTGAAATAGGAGCGCGCTCGCTCCGTGGCTTCTTTGTCCTGTCCAGCAAAAACCGTGACCATGTTGTCAGGCCGGATTGAATTCTGCAGCGCGAGCCGCACCGCGGGACGCATGCGCCCCGCCGCACAACCGCAAATCGAATTCA
>QIAS01000117.1:0-1901 GCA_003225615.1 Acidobacteriota bacterium
CATTCAACTGAAGTTACGTTACAAGGACTTCACCACCATTACCCGGGCCCACTCACTAACCATTCCGACGCAACTTGATACGGAAATATTCGAGCAAGCGCGCACCTTATTTCGCAATAATTGGAAAAAAGGTGCTGCCGTTCGATTGTTAGGGGTGCAAGCCTCGTCATTTGAAGCCCATTCCGAGCAAATCGAACTGCTCGAACCCGACCGGCAGAATCGCTGGAAACAGGCTCTGGCCGCGGCTGACCAACTTCGCGACAAGTACGGTGAGTCCACTGTCAGCCTGGCCAGCGGCCTGAAAGGCGGCTTCCGCGAGCGCACCCATGAGAACCCGGCAGGCCTGCCAGGAAAGAAAGTGAAATAACCGCAAAGAGCGCCAAGGGTCGCGAAGATAGATTTCCGCGCGCCTTGCGAAACCTCGTCGAACTCCGCGATTAAAGAATTTGTGGTTTTAAAGCTAACAACTATCCTCAGTACCCGTCTCTAAGATAGCTATTAATCCACTCCCCAGAATTGACCGCAACTCCGCAAACACACTAATATGCCTCGTTCACCCCTCACAGGAGTTCCACCAATGCGTAAAGTCCTTTTCTTGATCTTAATCTCAGCCGTGGCCTGCCTTGCCGAATCGAACTCGCCGCTGCTTCTCCGCAAGCCCAGCGTCAGCAAAACCGAGATCGTCTTCAACTATGCCGGCGACCTGTGGATTGTCGCCCGCGATGGCGGCGACGCCCGCCGCCTGACGGCCGGTGTCGGCGTCGAGACTGACCCAATCTTTTCGCCGGACGGCACAATGGTCGCTTTCACCGGCGAGTACGACGGAAATAAAGATGTCTACGTTGTTCCCGCCGCGGGAGGCGAACCGAAACGCCTCACCTATCACCCCGGAGCAGACTATGTGGTGGGTTGGACCCCAGACGGCAAACGAATTCTCTTCAATTCCTCCCGGAGCAGTTATTACCATCTTGCCGACCAGTTATTCACGGTGCCGGTGGAGGGTGGATTTCCCAGCGAATTGCCCCTGCCTATTGCCGAGCAGGCCTCTTTTTCGCCCGATGGCACCCACCTGGCCTATGTGCCGCATCCCCAGTGGCAGGAGGCCTGGAAACGCTATCGCGGCGGGCAGACTACGCCCATCTGGGTTGCCGATCTGAAAGATTCCAGCATTGTCAAAATTCCGCGGGACAACTCCAACGACTTCAATCCCATGTGGGTGGGCCACATAATTTATTTCCTCTCTGATCGCAACGGCCCGGTGAGCCTGTTCGCCTATGACGTAAACACCAAGCAGGTTTCAGAAGCAATCAAGAATGATGGGCTCGATTTCAAATCGGCTTCGGCCGGGCCAGATGCCATCGTGATTGAACAGTTCGCAGCCGTGCGCTTGTACGACCTGAACACGCGACAGGTCAAGGATGTTAGCGTTCGTGTCGCGGGAGATTTTGCCCAGGTTCGTCCCCACTTCGTGAAAGTCGATCCCAAGCGAATTCATAATTTCAATCTCTCACCTACCGGAACGCGCGCCTTGATGGAGGCTTGGGGAGAGATTTTCACTGTCCCTTCGGACAAAGGCGACATCCGCAACCTGACTCATTCCCCTGCTGTCGCTGATCGTGATCCGGCGTGGTCGCCCGACGGGCGGTGGGTCGCCTACTTTTCCGATGAGCCCGGCGAATACGAGCTGCAATTGCGCGATCAGACCGGCATGGGCAAAATTCGGCACATCAATTTGGGCAAGGAACCGTCATTTTATTATTCGCCGGTGTTTTCGCCCGACAGCAAGAACATCGCCTACAGCGATAAGCGGCTCAATTTGTGGTACGTGAATGTGGAGAAGGCAACGCCCACGCTCGTCGCCACCGACCTGTTTGAAGGGCCGCAGTTCAGCCAAAACTGGG
>QIAS01000117.1:1991-7029 GCA_003225615.1 Acidobacteriota bacterium
AGGTCACGGACGGCATGAGCGACGCGCTTTATCCCGCCTTTGACAGGCACGGCAAATATCTCTACTTCACTGCCAGCACCGACACCGCTCTTACAGGCGGGCAGGGCTGGGACATGTCGGGCGACAACCAGCGAGTCACACGCAGCGCCTACATAGTCGTTCTGGCCAAGGACGTGGCGTCGCCGCTCGCGCCGGAGAGCGATGAAGAAAAAGTCAAAGAGGAGATCAAGGAGCAGAAGGAGCAAAAGGCCAAAGACAAGGCTGAGGCAAAGAAGAAGGACAACGACAAAGAGAAAGACAAAGACAGCAAAGACGCGGACAAAGATGCCGCTACAGACAAGGACAGAGACAAAGACAAAGACAAAGACAAAGACAAAAAAGATGAGCCCGTCGTCGTACGCATCGACATGGAGAACATCGGCCAGCGAATTCTGTCTTTGCCGATCCAGAAATTATCTGAACTTGGAAGCAGGCAAGTCCGGAATTCTGTTTCTGTCCGAGGGCCCGTCGGTGATTACCGAAGAGGATCAGGACAACCTGAAGCAAACGATCCACAAGTTCGATCTGAGCAAGCGCAAGGTGGACAAGTTCCTCGATGAAGTGAATGACTTCACCGTCTCAGCCAATGGAGAGAAGCTCCTGTATCGAAAAGAGGAGCAGTGGGCGATAACCGGGACAGGGGAGCCGCCCTCTGCCACGCCTCCCGATAAACCTAAGCCGGGCGAAGGGCCGCTCAAGCTCGATACCATGGAGCTCTACCTCCAGCCTCGCGACATGTGGAAGCAGATTTATCGCGAGACTTGGCGCATCGAGCGCGATTTCTTCTACGACCCTAACCACCACGGCCTGGATCTGGCCAAAGTGCAGAAAAAATATGAGCCATATCTGGAAGGGGTGGCTTCGCGCGAAGAATTGACTTACTTATTTCAAGAAGCCCTCGGCGAAATGACCGTAGGACACATGTTCGTGGGCGGCGGCCATGAGCCAGATGCCAAGAAAATAAAAGGCGGCTTGTTGGGCGCAGATTACACGGTCGAAAACGGCCGCTATCGCGTGGCGAGAGTGTACAACGGAGAAAACTGGAATCCCGGCCTGCAGGCTCCGCTGACCCAGCCCGGAGTGAACGTGAAGGCAGGCGAGTACATCCTGGCGGTCAACGGGCGTGACCTGCACGGCTCCGATGAAATTTACAGCTTTTTTGAAGAGACTGCGGGCCGGCAGGTCGTGTTAAAAGTTGGTCCCAATCCTGATGGCAAGGATGCGCGCGAGGTGACCGTCGTTCCCGTCGAGAACGAAGACAATCTGCGCCGCCTTGCCTGGGTTGAAGGCAATCGCCGCAAAGTGGATGAGCTAAGCGGTGGCCGCGTGGCGTATGTGCACGTTCCGAACACCGCGGGCGCCGGCTACAACAACTTCAATCGCTACTATTTTGCCCAGGTTGGCAAAGACGCCGCCATCATTGACGAACGCTTCAACGAAGGCGGGCAGCTTGCCGACTACATCATCGACTACTTGCGCCGGCCGCTCATGAGCCGCATCGTGACCCGCGAAGGACAGGATTGGTCAAGTCCCACCGAGGCGATCTACGGCCCAAAAGTCATGGTCGTGAATGAAATGGCCGGCTCCGGAGGCGATGCGCTGCCCTGGTACTTCCGCAAAGCGCAAATCGGTCCACTGGTAGGCAAGAAAACGTGGGGCGGATTGGTGGGAATCGGTGGCTATCCCGAGTTGATTGATGGCGGCTATGTGACCGCTCCCAGAGACGCCATCTACGGCCTCAACGGCGACTGGGAAGTGGAGAACCACGGGATTCCCCCTGATTTCGACGTAGACCTGGATCCCGCGGCCGTTCGCCAGGGGCACGATCCGCAACTCGAGAAGGCAGTCCAAGTGGTAATGCAGTTGCTCAAAGAGCATCCGTTACCCGATTACAAACGGCCCAACTATCCCAACTATCACGCCAGCGATGGCTTGGGCATCGACAAAGCAAAAGGAACCACCGGCACCCCAGCCGGTGGCAAATAAAACCTAAGGCTTGCGTGGGGACGGGCGTCTCGTCCGTCCCTGCCGAGTCAGAGACGAGGCAGCCGGTACGCACATAGCTGCCAATCCTGTTTTTCTCCGCGCGCTCAGCGATCCCTCTGCGATCTCCGCGGTTAAAAGCTTTTGCCGCGAATATCAGAAAAAAATCCCCCCGGAACTCAAGGAATATTCCAGAAGCCGATCCCTAAGCCGCTTGTTTGGTTCCCATCTCGTGAACGGACGCAGCCTCGACGCCCCCTCCGGCGAGTCCCCCCAGCAATAACCCATATATCAAGTGCCCCACTAGAGACGCACCCGCACCCTTTACACCCCCCATGCGAGAACCGAGCACCCCCGCTCCGATCATCGGCATGACTGCAAGTTGCGATGTCAGCCATAGCACCAAACCAAAGGCCAGCCCTCGCGCAGGCGGAGAGCCCGGAAGGCGGCGATAAAAGAAAGCCGCATACGCCAAAGGAAACAGCAGCGCGCCGCTGAGAATGTGCACGATCATGCCCAGAGTCCAGCCGCCCAGCATGGTGGCGAGCAGTTCGACAATCTCCACTCGCACACCTACGAGCAAGGCGAGCACATAAACCGCCGCGCTCATGGCGGGTGTTCCCACCAAGCCTCCCACAATCGCCAAGCCAAGATTGGGCCTCATGCGATCCTCCCTGTGTACTGGTCATGTCGCGGAGGCTAATGGGTCGAGAGGGTGGATCCGCGTCGCAACCACCAGCCTGCGAGGTTTAATTTCTGCCACTATTGCTACACGACCACAGAGGCGGAAGGGAAACTCAAACTATTAATCTGACTTATTTATAAAACGAGCTTGATAAGCCCGGCTTATCACATGATTGAGCTTCATTATCAGTGTAGCCCGTGGGCAGGGGCGCAAAAGGCGGAGGCCGGGATCCCGGAATGACTTCCGGTCCCGGCCTGGTTTTATGTCAACTTTGTGCCCCAAACTGAGACGCGGCAAGCCGCGTCTCTACAGTGCTAGTTAGCAGGGTTAGCGTTCGATGCTGCTGTGGTGCTCCCGTTGCTTGCGGCGCCAATGCGGCTCAGACGCGGAAAGAACGGCGTCACCTCAAACGGCATTTTGTCTCGCGCGGAGGTAATCGCGACCGGCTGGCTCTTGCTGAGTTCAACACGATTGTCCCACGCATTCATCTTCACACGCCCTCCCAGCGGCAATGCCGCAATCTGGTCGAGCTTGTTCAGATCGAATGCCGGCCCTGAGGTCATCAACTCTGACATGCGGGTGACCGTGCCTTTTTGAGCGATGTTGTTGCCCAGGTGCGCCGTGAGCAGTGCATTCAAGGCACCGGCCCGGCTCTGCAGTGCTTTCAGGAACAGCCCTGCGCTATCCAGTTTCTGCCCGTAGGGCGACTTCTTGAGCAGCTCGACCGCCTTCTTATCGGCCGCTGCTTCTTCTTCCGGAATGTGCTTGAAGCCGAGATTCGAGTACGTCGATTCATCCGAGAACAGCATGCGGTCGTTGAAAGCATATTTGCCGCCCAGGTTGTGGCCCAGGACGATGTGCGCGAGTTCGTGGGAAAGCGCCATCGCAAGGCTGGCCTCATCCGGAAGCACGTCAATAAATCCACGGCTTACGACGATGGTGTTACCCACGCTGAAGGTCTCCAGCGGAGAAGTGAGCAGGATGCGGGTACGTACTGGCCGCGACAGATCGAGGTTATTGGTAATTTCCAGGTTGTTGACCACGGTTTGCAGAATCTTGTCAACATCCCCTTCCGGCGCCAGCAGCCCGGCGCGCTCCAGGCGTTCGATCACATTGTCTTCCGCCTGCTGCTGCCACTCGCGCTGAGCCTGCAGCGGTGAAGCGTCCTGCGTCGCGGGGCTCTCGTCTTTCACGCTGTCCACCCGGATCTGTGTTAACTCATCGTCTTTGCCACCCTTCTTCAAGTCGTATCCCCAGATGCGAGTCTGCGCCTTGAATGCGATTTCATTGTGCGCCTTGGCGCTGAAGTCGCCTTCTTCGCTGTATATGTAGGCCGGCACCCAGTAACCCGGAATCAGGTTCAGGCGCCAGCTGTCCATGTGGAAGAAATAGGAATTTCGCGGACGGGGAGCATACGTCCCATTTAACCGAACGATGTTGAAATCCTGGTCCTCGACCCAGATTCGGCCGAGGAACCGGCCCTTGCCGGCTTCCTTCTTGGGTGTGACGTCAAACACCAGGCAGCGCACATCGCCCAAAAATTCGCGGCGCGCATAATGGAAATCATAGTGTTGGCGGTCGAAGTCGGTGCGATCGGCGAAGATCATCCAGGAAAATCCCAAGGGTTGGTAACTGATCTTAAACAGGTTGGTAACGCCGCCGAGCAGGTGCTTTTCCATGCTGGCATCTTTCAGGAAATCGCGGCGATCAATCGCCGCGCCGAAATCCATTCGTCCCAGAAAATAACGATCGTCTTTGGGAACCGGCCCGAGCTGCGGATCGAGCTTCAGGTTCTGCAGATAGGTCTCCACAATGGGATTCCGCGTCTCCAGCATTTTGACCAGGCCGTGTTCGCGTTGCACGAAGCGATCGACCACCTGGTCCATGGTGACCGGGGCTGCCTGAGCGGCAGGCGTGGATTGCGGCGGTTGCGCCGGTGCGCTCTGAGCCGCCTCCGGCTGCGTTCCTGCTGGCGTATTCGCTGGCTGCTGCGCAGCCGCGCTCAACGCCAACAACAGAAAACTGGTGAACATCCAATACCGTCTAGCCATAACTCTTTTCTCCATCTTTTCTTCAGTACGCCAATTGGAAAACCACGTGTACGATTGCCGTCGAATCGACCGCCTGGCCGTTACGCAAGGCCGGCTTGAAACGCATTTTGTTAGCGGCGGCTACGGCCGCCTCATCCAACCCATGGCCAAGCCCGCGTACCACCCGACTCACGTTCAGCTGTCCGTTAGCGCCAAACATCACTTCGAGCAGGACTTCGCCTTCCAGCTTTGCCTGGCGAGCTTCGCTGGTATAAACCGGATTAGGTTTAAAGATGATTTC
>QIAS01000117.1:7113-7623 GCA_003225615.1 Acidobacteriota bacterium
CGGCCGTTGCTGCGGCCATCGCCGTTACCCGGCTGCGCAACGCCATTACCGAAACCCGCGCTCGCGATGGTCCCTTTCACTCCTTTTGCGCCGCCTGTCCCATTGCCCTGGCCTGCACCTGGCGGAAGATCGAATGCACCTGTGTTGGCAGCGACCAGCTTGGCATTCGGCTTACCTTGTCCAGGAATTCCATTGGGATCGCCGAAGCCACCCGTCTGCACTTTTTGCATGGGCAGGTTCACGGTCGGTGGGGCCGAGCTGCCGAACTCCCCGGTATGAATCACTTGCGCTGGACGCGCTCCCCCCGCAACTTTCAGCACGGCGGGCGCGAAATTGTTGGTGACAACCACTTTCGGCGGCGCAGGCACATCCGGCCGAGGCACTTGAATGTCATGCGGCACAATCATTTTCGGAAAAGGGACGGGTGCCGGCGGAAGCAGCTTGGCATGTACAGTTGGAGTTTTTGGCTTGTAGGGCGCGGGCCGCAGCGCTGGAATTGGGATGAGTTCG
>QIAS01000118.1:0-2074 GCA_003225615.1 Acidobacteriota bacterium
TAATATGTCGGTGGCATCCAGATAAGCCGGAACTCGCGCGTGCGGCACGACTCCCGTGAAGAGAACGCGGTTGCCGGCTTCTTGTTCGAGATTGCGACGCATCTCCGCATACAGTGGACCCTCCCCTATAAGTAAGAACCGTATTTCGCCAGTGCTGGTATCGAGGGCGGGTAAAAGCTGTACTATAGCCTGCTCGAGCACAGGTATGCCATGCCAGTAATTGAAGCTGCCGAGAAAAGCCACGACGACGTCTGTCGCCGCGAAGCCGAGCTGCTTTCGCACCTCGGGGCCACCGCAACCAGGCCGGAACATGGCAGGATCCACCGCATTAGGATTCAGCAGAATTCTTTCTTCTGGAATACCTCGCTCTAGTAACTCTTTCTTGAGTGCTTCGGACACAACCACGACGAGATGGGCGCGCGCCAAGGAGATATCTTCGCACAGCCGCAACCAGCTTTGGAACCGCGATGGGTCCCAATATTTCGCGACCCATGTTTCCGAGCCGTTGTATTCCAGAACCAGCGGAACGCGCAACCAGGACGAAAGTAGCGCACCGGCCACGGTGAAACGACCGTGACGCTGGTACAGGGCTGCCGCACCGCGATGTTTCAAGCTGTTTCTGACGGCGCGCACGAAGCGCAGGTTGTAGGACAGGATGAGCGACTCGCGAAAAAGAAAGAAACGCCGCTCAGCAGGAATCAAGTGCTGCGCAAAATTCCGCACTGGAAGTGTGCGGCCGGAAAAAATCTCACACTTGTTACCGCAGTCTGCGACTCCCGACAGAAATCCTTCAACATGACTCAGGGCACCTCCTGCGAGTGCCGCATCGAGCGGATAGGGATAGAGATAGGCGAGATCGATGGAGGGGGAGGTCCGTTCGCTGGTTTTCGCGGGCCTTGCCCCGCTTCGAAAAATCTGCAGCAGTAGCCACGCGGCAAAAAAAACAAACAGGTCGTGGACGGCACTCAGCAGGACTTTCGGCAGGACGCGAAGCCATGCTAACCGACCGTACTCGACGAGATGGCCGTCCGAGTCAGCCAGAATAGTAAGTCGACACCGGTGCAGGAGACTGGAGAACAGGGTTAGCTGCGGTTCCTGCAAATCCGATAATGAACGCAGAAAGAAAACCAGCGCCGCACCGTGCAAACTGCCAAGCGCCTTGATCTGCCCTCGCCATCCCACTTCGCGCAATTCGCGCTTCGACAAAAACACACACTCGCAGCCCGGGAAGCGCTTTGCGACCAGCTTTTCCGCGCCGGCAGGTTCACCGGACAACACGAGCACATGCACCCTCGCTGGCTTTGAGAGCACTCTTCCGGCGTCCGCATCATTGCGTTGATTAGTCCAGCACCACAACGCCTTTGATTCAGCGGCCGCCTCGAGCACAAAATCCAGGCTTACGATGCCATACACCGCCCCAAACGAAATGAGTCCAAGGAGGTATTCGGGGGCGGGAATCGTAGCCAGCGCGGGTAGGGAACTGAAAGCTATTGCCAGCCAGAATGAGATTTCGATGGGCCGCGGCTTGGGATGAAGTACGGCCGCGAGCAAACCAAGATTGGTCGCAAGCAGGAGCACGCAAAGAATTACTCCCGTTTTCGAGGCCAAGGTCATGAAAACGAAGAGGGGATGTTGACGGGCCAACAACATGACTTCATGTTTCAAGATTCGCTCGTAATCCCCGGAGGCATAGACAGTGCCCGGCGCGATGGACTGAACTTTCCGATAAGAAACGGTGTCGTCCCAGCGAAGGCCATAGTCATTCTGCAAGTAGCCGAAGCCGGCATAAACGGCATGCCAGAGCGGGTGCCGCGCTGTGAGCGTGTTGTACTCAGGACAGTGGGCAATCAGAAAGATGTCGCGTTCCGCAACCAGCCTGGCAAAAAAAAATTTTGGCAGGAGCAAACCTACTGCTAGACAAAGAAGGAGAGCCAACTTCCGGCGACGCTCCGCAGAGAGTTGGAAAAGCAGAACGGTACACAAGAAAATCAGGGCAGCTGTGCCGGCCTGGCTGCGCACCGCGTCCGCAATTCCGATCAAGATTCCGATCAAGAGTAAGAAAATTGGCAACTGA
>QIAS01000118.1:2095-2609 GCA_003225615.1 Acidobacteriota bacterium
CAGGGAACAGCAATGACTGCGGTCAAGAAGTAAAATATGTAAACATCTCCAATTCTATAGGCGAGAGCGGTCAGCAGCAGCAAGCCTAAAAATGCCAGGGTTCGCGCGAGAATACCCTTATATAAAAGGATGAAGCCGCCCAGGCTTGCCAGAAACCCAAACAAGACAAAGCCCCCATAGAAAGTGTCGATACCGCGTGAGAGCGGCAGTCCGAGCAGCATGGTGAACTTCGGAATGAGGTAGAAGCTGCCGACATCATCCGGGCCACCTGCAGGCCCGAGTACGGTGTTATTCAATGCGACTAACGGCTTCCCGGTCTGGCGATTCCCATTCAACGTGTAAACCAGATCCCAGTACCGGGTACCCATGATGTTGACTTGGGTTGGAATGCGTTGCGGGGGAAGGATTCGAGTGCCAGGCGAGCCTAGAGCTACTGCTAAGTCACAGGTCTTCTGGGAATTTCCCTTGCTTGCCGAAGGTGCATTTTCGGTGGCAATGCCTGGGCCTTGCTTGG
>QIAS01000118.1:2719-3481 GCA_003225615.1 Acidobacteriota bacterium
TCAGATCTCCGGCCACGAACAATCCCCAGACTGCTGCTCTTAAGACCGATTCGGCTAGTTTGCTCGATGCGGGGATATCCATTGCGGCGGCAGGAGCTCTATGCCGTAAATGTTGGAGTTTCGTAAGGCCTTTCGCTTGCATGAGGGCAGGAAGGGAGGAGAGATTGAAATGATTAAGGTGATGACGGCTGTAAAGTCTTTCGTAGGCCTGCTCGAAGCCTACAGCCCGTGCCCAGCGGGCTAGGTCATATAAAACGCTCTGTTCGTTTATGGTGTTGACAATCACCAGTCCGCCGGGATGACACAGCTCAGAAATACGGCGCGCAAACAGTTGCGGGTCGGGCATATGTTCGATCACTTGCAGGCTGATTACCACATCGAACTGAGAGTCAAATTCCCAATTTAAGAAGTCTCCGGAGATGTATTCAATTCCGTCTGCCGAACGGCCGGGCCCGATGTCGATCCCAGTCAGAGTGAGGCCAGGTTCCTTGTCTCGCAAATAGCGCAGCAGATTCCCGTTGCCAGAGCCGACGTCCAGTACTGACGCATTCGGATACCCGTCGATAATTATTCGACGGATTCGATCAAAAAGCTTTGCGTCCGGATGCTCAAACCAATTCTTATGGGACTCATCAAAATACTCCGGTCCGTACTGCTCCAACTCCGCGAGAGAGGAAAGATCAGTAAAGCAGTGCCGGCAGGAAGCACAACGGAACAGGCGCACATCCCCAAATCCCGCCTCACACCGGCTTGGGCTAGAGC
>QIAS01000118.1:3572-6295 GCA_003225615.1 Acidobacteriota bacterium
AACCTGAGAGACGTTTTCCGGGTCGCCGCTATGAGCGGGAGGCATATAGCCAGAGATCAAGTAATCGGGCCGCTTCCGGATTTCCACCAACGCTGCTCGAAGATAGAGTCCCAAAATTCCGGTGCAAAGCAGATTTACTGATCCCATGATAAGGATCAGCAAGATGGTGGACGCCCAGCCCTTTACCAGCGGAATTCCATTCGCCATCAGGGAGAAAACGTAGATCACATAAGCTAATGCCAATACCAGCGCAGCGCCGGCTAACCAAAGCGCCAACGCGAGCGGCCGAGCGGAGAGCGCCACCAGACCGTCGATGGCGAATTGCATCATCTTCTTAAGACTGTATGTGGAAGTTCCGGCGAGGCGCGGTGGCGCATCATATTGAATTGTGGTGCAGGGAAACCCTAACCATGCGACTAGCCCCCGGAGAAAACGGGATCGCTCTGGAAGGGCGAGCAGCGAGTCCAAGGCGCGACGGCTCATGAGCCGGAAATCGGCGGCGCCGTTCGTGAGCTCCACTTCGGAAAAGAAATTCAACACGAAATAAAATGCTCGCGAAGAGAGCGACTTGGTCAATCCCGGTTGGCTGCGACGGACGGTCTGCACCACATCAAATCCTCTTCGCCAAAGCCGGATCAATTCCGGCACCAATTCCGGCGGGTGCTGCAAGTCAACATCCATGCATATGACCGCATCTCCGCGCGCATGCGCTAACCCAGCTGAAAGCGCAGCCTGATGCCCGAAATTCCGTACGAACTGAATAATGCCGAGGCGCCCATCTCGCAGGCGGCTCTTCTGCAGGATGGCGGCTGTGTCGTCTTGCGATCCGTCATCCACGGCCAGAATCTCGTAATCGATATCGGGGACTGCCGTGAGCTCCTTCTGCAAACGCTCAAGGAACACCGGGAGGCAGGCCCCCTCGTTGAAACAGGGCACGACAATGGTGATCAGAGCGCGGGTGAGCTTTTGCCGGGATGTATCGCTTACGGCGCTAAGTGTCATGTTGAAAAAACCCGAAATCGCGATCAGACAGCGGGGACGAGACTAGGCTTCTCCGGCGTGCGCTGAGTTATCGCATACTTATAGAGAACTGCGAGAACTAACATGAGCCAGAGATTTGCGTCGATAACGTAGGCACTGGTCTGGGACATTCCAAGCGCCCAGTACGCCAGCAGGATGTAGGCGGCAAAGCGCCACACCAAGGCAGAGTCCTGGGTTCTCTTAGTGTGCACCCTCCAGAAAGCGATAAAGAGTAGGATTTGCGACACAACGAAAGGAACAAAGCCGGCGAGACCGCTTTCGGCAAGTATGGCGCCCAGATTGTTGTGCGGGCTGTCGACGGATTCCACGTCCTGGTAATAAATGGAGTATTTGTCTGAGGTTTGAACCGCTTCCTGAAAGTTGTTGAACCCTGCACCATTAATGGGGTGATCAAGGAATAGCGCCACTGTCTGGCCATGCTGTGCGATTCTGTTGTAGAAGCTATGGGTGTCGGAACGATCTTCAAACACGGCAGGCAGAGCGGCTCGAACCAGCAGCAACGCGAGTACGAAACCGCCGACAATCGCGAGACGCATAGTACGGCGCAGCCCGCGGCAATAGTAAATTCCGTCCACTAATGCAATTAGCGCGAGAATGATCAAGAGGGAACGGAAGAGCGGCATCAGGGCAGCGAGCGCCGCAGCAGCAATGCCCGCGTGGTGCAACCACCTTTGCCACTTCCGCATCTCGGGTCCCAAGGCTTGGCGCAAGAACATAAGAAAGAACAAGGCGACCATGCCCACCAACGCCAGCGAGTTGTCGCTGGAAAACGGGCCATTTGGGCGGATGAGAATCTCCGCTTTGCGGCCGGCGCCGGCCGTGTCCAGGCTCCCTCCTGGAAGCGGCAACAAATCTTGTTGCAGCACAACCTCGGCAGCCGCCAGAGCAGCGACACTTATTGACATGAGGCAAGTGGCGAGATGCAAAGCAGCCAAGCGACCGCGGGCATCGAAATGCCTCAACACATACCAGGCAGCTAATGCCGGAAAAAGAAAGCCCTCAACCAGCAGCCGCAATGAATTCAGCGGATTTTTTACACCGGGAATCGTGATCGCGGCAAAAAGCAGAAAAAAGGCCCACCAGATGCCTGCGCGGCGCAAAATTGCCGGGATGTGGAACGCACGGCTGGATCCTGCCATGCAGGCAGCGACCAGCAGAACGCCAATGAATACGCGATCCAGCGTGATCAGCGGTTGCTCCCTCGGAAACGACAAGAAGTAATAGCCCAAGGGGAAAATCATTACCCAGCCCACTAATGCGTTATCCACTTGACCGCAGATAGTCCCAACCGCGACGTGGGTCAGGGCCGCGATGCAGGCCAAACCCAACGCCGCGTAAGCAAACCACACCAGCGGAAGGGTAACTGCGAGGACTACGAGGGCGCTGATTACCCAAAGCGCAGTAGTCCGGTTAGGAGCGCCGGGCGAGAGAGATCTTGATAATGTGTGGTTAGTCGCAGACACAGAAAGAGGAATTCAAAAAACAGTTTTCGTCATGCCGCGTCTACATCTGAATTTTTCTTCTCTTCGCTGTCGGGATGCGACCGCAAACGACCGCGTGCTTTTCTTAGGAGCAGCGGCACTTCAGTGCGAACCCAATTCAGGTCCGCTCCTATCCCCTCTCTCATTTCCAGTCCCAACAAGCCGAAGGAAGGCCGGGTCATGCTCAGGGCGCGGATTCGC
>QIAS01000118.1:6418-11006 GCA_003225615.1 Acidobacteriota bacterium
GCTTGGTAAGGACTTCGAAAACGGTTTCCTCGATCTTTACCCGTCGATACAGGTCATAGTAGGTGACACCCAATAGGGGCAGCTTGGTGATGGAGACGCCGAATTCGCCGGGCACATTGGGCTCACTTGCCCCGGTTGTCGCGTTGACACCTTTGAGCGAAGAAAGCTGTTTCTTGAGTTCGTCCACGCGAGCCCTGAGAGATCGGACTCGGACATTGTTCGCAGTATAAATTTGCTCCAGGCCGCTCAACTCGGACTCGGCCGCGATCAACTGGCCCTCCAACGCGGCTGCCCCTTCGACCATGGCTCGGCCTTGCTCCTTGACATCGAGCGTCATGTTCTTACTGGAGAACTCGCTCAAGTTCTTCGCCGCGACGTCCAGTTCTTCTTTGACGCTTTTCAGGCGGTCCTCGATAAACATCCGCTCGCGATGAGCAGCCGAGGTGTTGAGTTGTGCGGTGAGGTTATTCAGGGTTTCGGGATAGGACCGGGCCAACTCCATAGCCCGTTGCGGCGAGCGGGCAGTTACGCTGATGCTGATGATTCCGCTTTTCCGGTCTTCAACTATGTCTGTGCGATCGGCCAAAACTTCACGGGCACTCTTCCGCAGGCGAGTGCCGTAGACCTTGCGCAGGTCGAAGCGATCGACCAAGGCATCTTGGATTGTGCGGCTCTTAAGAACACCTACGTACAGAGCGCCGGGAGTTTTCATTCCCAGGGCGTCGGTCATGAGACCGCCGACAAGAGAGCCGGTTTTGTCCTCGCTCGTGGCAGCGGCGAGTAATCCCGCCAAGCCACTCAAACTCTGTTTTTCCGGGGGCATCAGGCGGCTCGTGGATTCGTAGGTGGGAGGGATCAGGAGCGACACAATGGCGGCTAGCAGGAAGCCTACAGCAAAAGCCTTGGCGATGAACCGTCGTTCGCGCCACACCGTCAGGAGTAGGTCCGATCGCGAGAAAGCGTCGCGCTCAGAACTTTCTACTGAGGTGCCGTTTGCCTCGCCTAGGGAATAATTTCCGTTGGCGACCGACTCCTCGTTTTTCAATGCCTCTGGATGTCCGACTCTGGGATTCAAAACTGCGCCTCACATGTAAGAGCGGGTGTTAACAATAATTTCAATGCAAACTCCACTTGGGCCAAAACGTAACTTGGAATGAGGCTGTGAAATTCGACTGACTCGTATTGGCCAGAAGGGGGAAATTCCAGTGCTCGTACTGCAAGAACGTCGAAAGTGTCAATTGATGGGAAAACGTAAAATTTGATTTCATGCTGACGTCGCTCAAACTGCCGCCACCGTTAAACTGGCGGTCCACATGCTGGTTGCGATATCCCACTTGCAGGTTGGTGCGTGGCGAAAAATTATACGTCGCCCAGCCTTGGCCGCCCCATCCCGCGCGTCCCATCCAGTTTGCCATGAGATTGCCATTATTGGTGTAGCCGGAAAGGTACCGCATGTCGAAATAGGTATTGCCCGGGATACAGCAAGCGCCGGAATCAGGGTGCGCCGTGGTTATACCTTCGGCGCGCAATTCCAGCTTTGGAATCTTTGGCACTTGCGGCATATATAAGCCTGGGTTCAGGGACGGTCGGAATGAGCCTATGGGCGAAATTTCGTCCACCACCAGGCTGTCAATATACGCCGTCAGCCATTTGCGCAAACCGGGAAGCCGGTACCTGACGTCCAGCTCGGAGAAACGTTTCCCAGGGTTGTCCGCCAGATTTGCCCGATGAGCGAAGTAGGTGCGCAGGAAATTGTGGATAGTGAAAGGCAGTCCCGGTCCACCGAACATGGCAACAACGCCCATGCCAAATTCCAGATTTTCGGTGGGCTTGAAACTCATCTTTTCGCTATGAACAAAAGGTTGAGGCCTTACTTGGCCGGGCCCGTACAACCTGGGCGGCTGGTATACCCATTGCAATCCGGAAAGTTGACCGATGAAAAATTCGGTGCGAACGGGACCGAACAGACTGGAAATTAGAGGAATCCGGTACGGCGAAACACTCTCGATTCGCAGCATGGTAATCGGTTCCGCGTTGTCGCTGAATAAAAATGGGCCTGCCTCGGTCGCACCCAACCATGCATTCTGCTTTCCGAAGGATACCTGGACGTTGTGTAAGGCCAGGCTGACGCTTCCCTCCAGCAAGCGAAACCGGTTATACGAACCGGTGTTGAATGAGGCGCCGAAATTGGGCGGCATGAATGTAGGGCCAAAGTCCGACGTGAAGTCCCCGGCAGCGATGGTGGGCAGTGCGGACGCTGGAACTGGATTGACCGAGGGAGCCTGCTGGTACTCGCCCCGCACGTAAAACGCAAATGGCCCCGCTACAGCACGGGCGGTTGTGCCAGTCACGAGATTCAGGCCCTCGCCGAATGGACGGCCGTAATCATTAATGATGGTTTGTCCGAAGTGGTAACCGTCGCGCAGCGGAGGCCCGGAAATATTCATCACACGCGTGTACACCGAATCGACAGTTGCTCCGACATTGCGGGCTCCATCTAATCGGCTGCTTTCCTGAACGAAGTCCTGTGACAAAGCGCGATAGATATTAGCCTCTTGCCCGGCTGCATCATGATCGGCCAGGCGCTCACCGGCCTCCTGCAAGAGTCGGGCGCATTCCATGCGGGTCCAGGGACGAATACCGAGGGTTGCGCTGGGCATATATCCGAGAGCAATCAGGCGATCGAGGGCAGGATAGATCCAGCTGTCCAGAGGAACGTAAGGAGACGCCATGTTTTCCGGGTTGCGGGGCTGCTCCTCGGTTTTTTCTTCTAGGAAATTGCCCCAGGCGGCACCTCCCAGCTCTGGATCGTGGTGTGCGCGATAGACCTGGCGTCCGAAGTACCAGCCCAGAGCGCTTCCGATCACGGCATCGGAAGGGAAGTGCTGCTTGCCGGTTACGCGGGTCAGGGTTACTGCAGAGGCCAAGCCGTAGGCCAACAGCTGGCTCAACGGACCGGGATACTCGTGGGCCCAAACACTGGCCACTGACCACGCGACGGCGGTGTGTTCGGAGGGAAATGAGCTGCCTCCCTGAAAGAAGGTTCCGTTTCCATCACCCACGAAAGGACGAGGCCGCTGCGTCAGGGGCTTGAAAGCGTATGCCACTCCGGTGCTGTTCACGGCCGCTTCCCCGCTGAGGAACCCGGCTTCTCGCAAATGGTCATTGTGAGTCATATGCCCGAAAACGTACGACGCGCCGGCCGCACCGACGAGCGAGAAGACCGCGTAGTTGGAGATGTTCTGGCTACGTTTCAATTGGTCGGGCTTATCCGGGACCTGTTTTGAAAGCCAGCTGTCGCTGGCGATCAGACCAGCGGTTAAACCAGTAAATGGCAGAGCCCATCTGAGATCCTTGATGCGCAGGTGGGCCGGCTTCGTCCAAAAATTCTCCTGGTCGGTCGCAAGGTGCTTCAGAAAAGGTGTCAGTAGACGATTCTGAGGGTCCTCGCCGGGTTCCAGTTCGTAGGTGCCAGGAGATCCGGCGCGCGACTTAGCCACGATCCCCGCGTCAGTCGGCTCCGTTCCAGACGCGACGCGCGAGGGACCCGGGTACGAAGCACCCGGGACAGCAATCTGCGCTCGAGCCGTCGTTAGGGCGACCAGCAACATGGTTTGCAGGCACCAGCACCTAAGCTGAGAAGACATCAACGGCTACCCTGGCTAAAAACTTCTCGCAACCTGGATGGCAATGCCAACCGCATAAGCAAGCTGAGCCGACTCCAGCGCCGTCTTCCATTTAGTGTTGATGGTGTAGGCCTTCTCGGGAACGACCACCATGTCGCCAGGCCGCATGGCGGCACTCTCGACGCCACCGCTAAACAATCCCCCCGCGCCGCCGACTACCGAGCCGTCTGCGCGAATCACAAATGTAGCTTTCTTGTTGGCCATCTGTGTGGGGCCGCCTGCTTGGTGCAGGTACCAACCTGCACTTTTTCCGGGTTTGTAGGTAACTCCTGTGCTGTTGTATACCGCACCATCCACCATAACCAGGTTGGGCCGTTTTGGAATGTAGAGCACATCTCCTGCGCGCACTTGGATATCGGCCGAGGTGTTGGCCCATTGTTTTATGTTGGTGGAAATGTGAATCACTAAACGTCCTTCCGGAGGAAGGTTCTGCAGCTTTTCCAGGGTTGATTTGTACTGCAGCACTGCGGCCTGGGCAGTCATCTGGTGCTCTACATCCATCCCCGGAATGATTCTTACCTGTGCGGCTTCACTTTGCACCCGCTGGATCAGATCTGAGCGATTCTTTTCCTCCAATTCACGTATTTGCTCGCGTTCAAAGACGGCGCCATAAGGATAGGCATTCGCGCGGAAACCGCCGGCACGCTGAATGATGGAACTCAGGCGTTCACCTTCCTGGATACCGTAGGTGCCGGGATGCAAGACTTCCCCTTTCACCGCAATGGTGGCGCCCATGTCGGTCCAGCCGGCTAGTTGCCGAATGGTGAGGACGTCGCCGTCATGCAGCCGAACATCAGAATCGGGTTCTCCTGAAAGAGCTTTGGCGAGCGGTACCGTTTCGTGCTCTCCCACGACTTGCTTGCTCTGCTCGATCTCGTAGCGGGTGAGATCAGCCTCTTCGG
>QIAS01000118.1:11013-12790 GCA_003225615.1 Acidobacteriota bacterium
CGAACTAGTTCGGCGGCGGTCATACCTTGCCCAAGGGGATATTTGCCTGGACGCGCGATCTCGCCCTCTATCGTAACCGTGGGTGGATCAGTCTTGGCGAGGTCCCTGTGGACAAAAACCCGGTCTTTTGGCAAGAGGAGAATATTGCTGTTCGGATCGCCCTGCAGTGCCTTGCCCAAGTTGACGCTGAGTACCTGCAATTTTCCGTCGTCGGTTTTTCGGAAAACCTGAACATCATCAAGTTGAGCGTCGGCGGTTGTGTTCCCCGCAAGGTAGATTGCGTCCCGCAAGTAGGTGGTCCCATTCGTCACATGGTCGCCCGGTTCTCTCACCTCGCCAGTCACAGTGATGAGCGGAGGTTCTTCGAAATCAAACCTGCCAAAAACGCGGACGGTGTCGAAGGGTTGTAGAACAAGGTCTTGTTCTTTTCCGGCGAGAGCGTCTTCCAGATTAAAGGCCATTACTTCTGGCGCGTTATCCGGCGCCTTGAGGCGAATGATCTCGGCATGGCGCTTGTACGGTTCAGGTAAGAGGTCCTTATATGACTTGACGAGATCGGTGACCTTCATGCCTTCGCGGTAGGCGAACTTACCTGGCCGGAAGACGTGGCCTTCGAGATAAACAGTCTTGTTGGCGTAAGGCAGGATGGGCGAGATTTGCACCCGGTCGCCGTCCTGAACCTGGAAGTCCTCCAAGGCCTTGGTCACCGATTCCTGGTTGTTGTTTTCGGGGATGTCGAGTCGCAACATGGTCCGGCTTTCATGAGCTTGCACGCGTTCGACGTCAACGTGGCGGAGAGTTCCCGAGGGCAGTACTCCGCCGGCTAGTTCCAAAATTTCTGCGAGATTCTTTTCCGTGTTCACCTCGTAGACGGCCGGGCGGCGAACCATGCCCTCCACGGTAACTTCCGGACCGAGAGAAGGCACCAAAATCGTGTCCCCGGATTCCAATCTCAGCATTCCGGAACGAATACCATGCAGGAGGAGATCGTAAACGTCTATCTGCTGGACCAATTGTTTCCCGCGATACTGTTTGATGGTGCGAAGACTGCCGCGGGAGGTGGGTCCGCCGGCTTCGTAGACTGCATTCAAGGGAGTGGAAAGCGAACTCACGTCATAGGCGCCCGGACGCTCCACGTCCCCAACTACGTAAACGCGAACAGAACGCAGACGAGACAATGAGATGTCGGCTTGCACATCGCGGAACTGAGTTCGGAGAGCGGCCTGAACCATGTGCTGTACGTCGCCGAGACTCCGACCTGAAACCTGAACTCCGCCGAACTCAGGAAGGGTGATTCGGCCTTCGCGATCGACCACTTTACTCAGCCGCTGAGATACGCTGCCGAAGAGATCGATGTTCAAGCCATCTCCTGGTCCTAACACGTACTCGGGGCCAACGGGCAAGTCCATGGGCAACTTTTCTGTATTTCCCGTTCCATTGTGAAAGATATCCTCGCCGAATCGCTCCAGAACAGGGGATCGACGGGAGTATTGCGAGTAGAGATCGTACAAAGAAGGAACATCGGCGTAGGGATTGGGGCGATGACGAAGCGCAGGCTGCGTCTCTTTTGGAAGCGGAGGGGGCAAGGGACGTGAATTGGTGTCGAGAAGAGCCTCTTGCGTCGCTTGGTCGTTGCCAGACGTGGATGTGTCTGCGCCGCCTGATGCCAAGCCGCCGAGTGCGGAGGCTGCCGCTCCTCCACCGCCCATGTTTCCGACACTCAAGCCTCTCGCCATTGAAGAGCGCTCTTCGGGGAGGCTCGCAGATCCACTGCCGC
>QIAS01000317.1 GCA_003225615.1 Acidobacteriota bacterium
TGGTTGGATATTTGGCCGAAGCTTTCGGATACGCGGCACTGGGCAGAGCCGGTGGATTGTGGCTGGCCTGTTTGTGCGTGGTGATCGCGCACTGCGGTGGTTCGAGCGTGTGGGTGTTTTCAACTACGCTGTTGCAACTCAATACCGATGATCGCTTTCGAGGACGAGTTTTTGCGGCGGATAACGGCCTATGCATGCTGACGATTGCCGTAGGTGCGTTTCTGGCTGGACGCTTCATTGACTGGGGAATTTCGGTGCGCTCCATTGCGAGCGCGGCCGGGCTGTTGATGCTGATTCCGGCGGCCGTTTGGGCAGGGTCGATAAGAACTTGGCCGGCGCTTCGAAGTCAGACCACAGACGACCGAGAGGGCGCAGAGGAAATTGAACTTTGAGTATCCGCCTCGAGTAGGTTCATCCGGCTCGCTCTTCGGCTTTCGGTTTTGCACCGTAGAGCCTGTCAATCTTCGCGGCCATAATGAAATCGCTCTCGCTCAGGCCGTCGATCTTGTGCGTCCAAAGAGTGACTTCGGCCTTGCCCCAGGTGAGCAGGATGTCAGGATGATGGCCTTGCCGTTCAGCCTCTTCACCGACGCGGTTCACGAANNNGGAAATCCGGAAAGGTGAATTCGCGGGTGATGTGGTGATTCTTGATCACCTTCCAGTTTGGGACCTGCTTGTGAACGGCGGCGATGGCGCCGGCTTTGAAAGGCTCCACGCCGCCCCGACAGGGGATGCAGGTCTTATCTGCAAGTTCAGTCATCGGAAGCTCCGCAATCGATCATCAGAACGGAATATCTTCGTCCGTTATCGGCGTGGAAGCGACCGCTTCCGGCTCCGGAGTGCGCTGGTCGAAGCTGCTGGCGGCGGCTCCACGGGCCTGGCCTCCGGCGTCTCCGGCGCCTTCTCCGCGTCCGCCGAGCAGGACGAGATCGCTGGCAACTACCTCGGTCATGTACTTTTTCTGATTGGTCTGCTTATCATCCCAGGAACGGGTTTGCAGGCGGCCTTCAATGTAAACCTTGCTGCCTTTTTTCAGGTACTCGCCGGCAATTTCCGCGAGGCGCTGCCAAAGTACGACATTGTGCCACTCGGTGCGGTCCTGCCATTCGCCACTTTTATCTTTGAATCGTTCGTTGGTGGCGAGAGCCAGTTTTGCGACGGGGGTACCTTGCGGCGTGTACTTGACTTCAGGGTCTTTGCCTAAATTTCCCAGTAGAATGACTTTATTAACGCTTTTGCCTGCCATATGAATGCTCCTTTTTCCTGCGAACTTCGTCGGAGGTGAGGCGGGGACGCGTTGCCGCGGCAACCTAGACGAATCCGAGAATGAATGTGGGCCGGTGCAGCCAATATAACAGAACCAGGGCGGGCGGCGGCAATCGGGGTCACACGAGATTGTGATCGGTTATAATCCAGCCATGCCGACCGAAACGAAGGCGCCGGGGATGGTGCCGGACGAGCTGAAATTCGAGCCTAAGTCCAAGGGCATTGGCACGGCGCGCAAGAAGAAGCCAAAAGAGTTAGCTGTCATTACCGAGTGCTGTACGGGTTGTGCGGGCTCGCCTGCCTGCGTGGAATACTGCCCGGTGGAAGACTGCATGTTCTGGGTTCCGGATGAAGATCATCCGCCGTTTGGACGAATCCAGGTGGACCCGATCCTGTGTATTGGGTGCAAAAAGTGCATCAGCAAGGGGCCGGATGGGTGCTTCCTGGATGGATGCCCTTGGGATGCCATCGCGATGGTGGATACGACCGAGGTAGAGAAGGAAGTGGGAGTAATGCCCATCTAGCTTTCAGCGATCAGCCTTCAGTTTTGGACGCGCGCTGCGGCGCGCGTTTTTGTTTTGCGTGGCCGAGTTGGTTCTACAGTCGATCACAATTTATGGAACGGGTGCGGCAGCCCGGCGCCGAGGGCATAGCTGCCTGGCCCCAGGATGATAATCGCAATCGCGATAAACAATTCGGCGAGGGCAAACTCCATACCACCTTTCGAAACGTCATAGCCATGTGGAAGGTGGACTAGAAGAACAGCACCCGCCATGACCACGAAGATGCAGGCGGCGCCGATGCGAGTGAAGATGCCCAACAGGATGGCTAATCCGCCGGCAACCTGCGCCAACCCGACCAGGTAGCCGATGATTGCCGGGGCATGCATGAACGCCGCAAACTTCTGCGGGCCGGGGCCTCCAAAGGCTCCGAATAGAATTGCGCTCCCGTGATAGAGAAAGGGCAACGAGCCGGCGATGCGAATCAGCAGCAGCGCCGTGTTGTAGGCTGTGGGGCCGGGTAGACGGCTTTCAGGGTACGAATTCATTGCAAGCCTCCGTCGAGGGGGATCAAAAACTTCCCCGAATGACTGCAAGGGCCTAATGTGCGCTTCTATCGGCGATAGCTTTTTCGGTCAGAACTGCCTGCTGACGAATGCGATCAGGGATTTCGGGCAATTCACGCTCGTACGGGCTGATTGCGAGTAAGTCTTCCGTCTGACCGATCAGGTACAAAGCGCGTAGTGCCTCCCAGACTTGATCGGTGCCGGGGTCTACTGTGGCGATTTGCGCGCCTACGGCTACGGTTTGGCCGGCTTGAACGGAGACGCTGCGCAGGCGGCCGGTGATCGGGGAACGAATCTCAATCGTCTGCTCCCCCCGTTGCAGTTTGGCAACGATTCCGTTCTGATGCACAGAAGTGCCGGCCCGGTCAGCGTCAATCACTCGCGCGGCAATGGGCGACGCGATTGTTGCGGGCTGCAAGAGTGCGACGATCTGGGGTCTTCCGCTAGCGTCTCCAAAGCGCACGAGGGAAAGTGCGGCGTTGCCCCGGACCATGGGCGAAGGATCTTTCAGCAGGTTGAGTAAAGCTTCATGAAAACCAGGGCCGGAGGTGTCCTGGCCCATGACCCAGGCATCGGTGTTGCGAACTTCTTCTACGGGGTAGGACGCGAGCCGGACAAGATCGGGATATGACTGTTTTGCTTTTGCATCATTATGGGTTATGCGCTCGCCTATCTGTACCAGTGCATGCTGGATGTGGCGAGGATGCTTTTCGTCGCGCAGGTATTCGTCGAGCTGCTTGTCGGAGAGCTGGCGTCCGAACCAGGTGTTCCACCAGAATAGGAACGGCATGAGGACGATGAGCCAGGCGGTCACAAAGAAGAGAATGCGATTGCCGGTGGACATTCGTGGGCGGGGCCTTGCGGCGGGTGCGGAGGGACTCTGATTGGCAGTCATCGATTCAGCAGGACTGGGTTGTGCGGACATGCGGCTCCTGGCTTCGAATATAACTTATTTTGGTCGCGGGGTGCGATCCGAACCGCGCTTCGCTTGTGGGACGGCCGAGCCGGCCGTGCACCTGGGCCGATCTGCGGCTGCGTCAATCCACTACGTCGGCGTCTAAGACGCGATCCTGCTCCAGATAATGGGACACGGCGTATTGGGCGAGCAGCGGTGTCTGGAGTTTTATTTCGGCGCCTATCCGCTTTATTTCGGCGCCGATCCATTCCCCTTTGGGATGTGGGGCGTTGGCCGGGTGCTTGCAGTCTCCGTTGGAGCCGAAGACCGGGCCGAACGCGGCGCTTTCGATTTGATCGAACTGGCGCAGGTTGCGCCAGGCCTGGTCGCCGATGGTGCCGGAAACGTCGATTTTGAGTCTTACCTTAGACATTAGGGCAAAAGCTTCAACCACCAAGGACACGAAGGCAATCTCTTATTTTGCGAACCAATGATAAAGCATGAAGTAAACGATAACGCCGGTGACCGAGACGTATATCCACAGAGGGTATGTCCAGCGGGCGATGGCAGCGTGACGATCAAAGCGCTCACGCAGGGCGCGGATTAGCGTGATGATGATGAGCGGAACGATGACCGCGGCGAGGATGGTGTGCGAGATGAGAATGCTGAAGTAGACGGGGCGTGACCAGCCTGGTCCGCGAAAGTGTACAGAGCCAACGTGGTAGTGGTAGTAGAGGTACGAGCTAAGGAAAAGGGCGGATGTTGCCACGGCGCTGAGCATGACTGCACGGTGAGCGGCCATGCGGCCGCGTTTGATGAGGCTGTGACCGATGAGCAGCAAAATGGCGCTGGCGCTATTGAGGCTGGCGTTGATGACAGGGAAGATCGCGTATTGTGGGGCCACTTGCATCACGCGGCTGGTTTGGTAGTCCGGCGGTTGACCATCAAAAAGGCCAGAGCAAACATGAAGGCGGAAAACAGGACCAGAGTGGCCATGGATGCGGACAAGGGGAATTCCGCCGGGCTTGCCGGATAAAGCAAGTTGCGTAGAGCTTCGACGCCGTAGGTTAAGGGATTAATCCGCATCAGAATTCGAATCCAGCCGGACGCTCCCGCGAGGGGGAATAGCGCGCCGGAGAGCAGCCATAATGGAATAAGAAATAAGTTGATGATGGCATGAAAGGCTTGCGTGGAGTCCATTGGCCAGGCGATAGCGAATCCTAATGCCGTCAGAGCGAATGACACGAGGAAAATAGTTAGAGTAACCAGCAGGAATTGACCGAGGTTCAGGTGTACGCCGACCAAAGGAGCAAATGCCAGGAAAATTAACCCCTGGATGGCGGAGAGCGTTGTACCACCCAGAACCTTTCCCAGAACAATAGAGGAGCGCGGCACCGGTGCCACGAGTACCGAGAGCAGAAAGCCTTCTTTACGGTCCTCGATCACCGACATCATGGTGAAGATGCTGGTGAACAGGACGATCATGATGAGCGCGCCGGGATAGAAATAATCGAGATAGTGCTGCTGGCCGGCGGATTGGCCGGAGCGGAAGGATGTTCCGAAGCCGGAGCCGATGACCGCCCAGAACAGCAAAGGCGAGGCAATGACCCCGATGACGCGCGAGCGCTGGCGATAGAAGCGGACGATCTCGCGCCACCAGAGGGTAAAGGCGGGCAGATAGAGTCCGGTGTTCGAAGCGCCCGGTAATGATGTGGCTTGTGATGCCATATAAGATCTATTTCCAGCCTTTCAGTCCTTTTTTACTCACTCGAATCTTACTCACTCTAACCGTATACGCTGGCAGGACTGAAGTAGAACTAAGTTCTTCCGGCCTTCTGGGGCTTGCGATCGGCGACTTTGGCCCCAGCGTCAGTCCAGAAGCGGTGGCCGGTGCGGTGAATGAAAACGTCCTCCAGCGTCGGCTTGCTAACAGAAATGGCCTGGATTTCCCCGGGAAATGCTTCCGCCAATTCCGCAATAAAGCGATGGCCGTTCTCTTTCTCAATTCTTATTTTGGTGTCGCCATCGTTGCTGGAGATGGCGGCAGCCTCGACATTGAATCGTTGCGAAATTCGTTGCGCCAGATCACGGGCGTCACGGGTCGCTTCAACCCAAATTACGTCTCCCCCAATCTCGTGCTTTAGGTCGGCGGGAGTGCCCAATGCGACTAATTTTCCTTCATTCAAAATCGCCAGCCGGTCGCAGCGTTCGGCCTCTTCCATCAGGTGCGTGGTGACGATTACCGTGACGCGCTCTTCGTCGCGCAAAATCTGCAGGTACTGCCAGAGATCGCGGCGCGCGCCTGGGTCAAGGCCCGTAGTGGGCTCGTCGAGCAGAAGGACCGAGGGGTGGTGCAGCAGTCCTTTGGCGAGTTCGATGCGGCGCTGCATGCCTCCGGAGAAAGTTTCAACGTACTCTTTGGCTCGATCGTTAAGGCCGACGCGGACGAGAATTTCTCTTATTCGGGACTTGAGGGCTGAGCCATGCAAACCGTAGAGATGGCCTTGGTGCCACAAGTTTTCATAGGCGGTCAGCTTGGGGTCAACGCTCTGGGCTTGGAAGACTACGCCGATCTGGCGGCGCAAGTTGGCGGGATCCCTGGCGGCGTCGTATCCCATGATAATGGCGCGGCCGGCGGTAGGGACCATGAGCGTCGAGAGAATTCTGAATAGGGTGGTCTTTCCGCTGCCGTTGGGACCAAGCAGGCCGAACAATTCTGCCGGGCGGACCTGGAAGGAAACACCATCCAGGGCAGTACGGTTTTCGTAGCGATGGATTATGTCTTCGACGGAAATGACTGCGTTCGCCGCTGCAGCAACGGCGGGCGGGGAGGCTTGTTCTTCGTAAGTGGGTACGTTCGAAGGCACAGGGTATTCTATCGTGATCGTCGGTTGCTTTGGGGGATGAGCTTGTCCATCAATTGTGACAAAAGCTTTTAACCGCAGAGATCGCAGAGATAGCGCGGAGGACGCGGAGTTTATCGCCTATTGAGCATCATCAGGGCAAAGAGCAACGGTAGATAAAACACCGTGGCCTGGAGAAGGTGGCGGGCCCTCTGCTTGGAGCGGGCGGTGTTGAGCGGCAGGTTCAAGGTCGCGAGCCTTGCTCCGAAGCAGAACATTGCCAGTCCCATCAGGAGCGCGCCTGCGAAATAAAGTCTGCCAGACATGCCCAGAAAAGTTGGGGCGAGACTGATGGGGATCAGGCCGAGCGAATAGAGAATAACCCGCTTCGCAGTGGATTTTCCGTCGGGTTCGACAACCGGCAGCATGCGGATCTGGCCCGCCTCGTAGTCCTCGCGGTAGAGCCATGCGATAGAAAAGAAGTGCGGGAACTGCCAGAAGAAGACGATAGCAAACATCACTAGCGCGCCCCAGTCCAAGCGACCACGCGCGGCGGTCCAGCCCAGCACGCCGGGCATCGCTCCGGGAAAGGCTCCCACGAATGTGCAGATCGGATGGATTTTCTTCAGGGGAGTGTAGGCGGCCAGATAGACGAAAGCGGTAGCCAATGCGAGGGCGCCGGTCAGAGGGTTAAGAACCGTGCCGAGGTAGAGGGCGCCGCCCAGCATCATGGTTGCGCCCACGATGGCCGCATGCAGAAAACTCATGCGCCGGGCAGGTAGGGGGCGCTGGGCCGTGCGGCGCATGCGCGCATCGATGTCGCGCTCCATCACTTCGTTAAGTGCGGCCGTGCCTCCAGCGATCGATGCGACGCCGAGCAATGCGTGGAAGAGGCCCCAGTAAAGTGAGGACACCCCCGACTTCAGCGCTCCGAAGTAATATCCGCACCAAGCCGTCATAACGATGAGGGTCGTCACCCGCAGCTTGGTCAATTCAGCGTAGTCGCGGGCCAACGCGAGCAGGCTATTGCGTGGGAGTACCAAAGACTGACTTGCTGTGCTCATGCGGCGACGGCTCTCTGCTCGGGGCTGGGCACTCGTTCTTCGAAGGCGACGGGCACGTGTCGCCAGACTTGGATGGCCAATACTACCGTTGTCGCCAGCAACAGGGCGCCCACGGCAACGTGGGCTACGGTTGAGATGACCATGGGCAGTTCGGGTTGGACGGCACTGTGTCCCCAAGCCACACGGGTCAGGAACGCAGTGAAACCCAAGCCAAGCTGGGCAATCATCAGGGAGAGCATCGTAATGGCGGGCTTTTTTACCGCTTCAATGCGCGAGTACTGAGTCAATGCGCGAAGGGCGGTCCAAGACAGAACGATGGCCACGATGCCGGCGTGCAACACGTGTGGCCACCAGCCGATCCCTTTGTGGCGGAACATGGCGCCGAGGATAAGTT
>QIAS01000068.1 GCA_003225615.1 Acidobacteriota bacterium
AATACTCAGTGCCGCGCGGCGTCCACATCAACGTGCAGGAAGGCGAGCGCGTCCGCGCCGGCGAACCGCTCATGGACGGGCCGCTCAACCCGCACGATATCCTGGCCGTGCTGGGCGAGAAAGAACTGCAGTCTTACCTGGTGAATGAAATCCAGGAAGTCTATCGGCTGCAGGGCGTGAACATCAGCGACAAGCACATCGAAGTGATCGTTCGCCAGATGATGCGTTGGCGCAAAGTGGAAGACGTAGGCGATACGAAGTTCCTGCTCGAAGAGCAAGTGGACAAGTTCGCCTTCGCCGAAGAGAATGACCGCGTCATTAAAGAGGGTGGGCGACCGGCAACCGGGCGGCCGCTGCTGCTCGGAATCACCAAAGCCTCGCTCTCTACCGACTCGTTCATCTCGGCGGCATCGTTCCAGGAGACCACGCGCGTGCTCACCGAAGCCTCGATTCAGGGCAAGGTGGACCACCTGCGCGGACTCAAGGAGAACGTCATCGTCGGACGGCTCATTCCTGCCGGCACGGGCATGGAATACTACCGGAATGTGCGCCTCTCACCAGAGATGGAGGAGGCCGCACAGAAGGTGCAAGAAGAGGTCTCTGCCGCGTACGAAGAGGCCGAGCGGGCGCTCGAACTCATGCGGCACGAGGGCGAGACCGAAGAATTGGCAGCCGAGTAGCCAAAGTACACCGAAGGGGCGGGTAAACCGCCCCTTTGTTATTAGTCCTCTTGATGCGTTGTCCCCCGAATGCACGCTGACCCAAAAGAACTTGAGATTTACAATTCCTCCAGGAGTGTTCCTGAGTTGCGTCTGCACGTGACCGACAATACTCTCGAGGACTTGGTCAGGCAGTTCTTCAAACTGCTGCGGCTTTCGGTGTGGCGGGCGTTTCAGCACGACGCGTTTGCGGTGGCAAAGGCATCGGCTTACTCCTCCATTCTTACTTTTTTTCCTCTTCTGCTGGTAGTGGGTTCGGTGCTGGCAACTTCGCGCAAAGGTGAGGCTTACCTGCGGGAGATTTCTTATGCTCTGGGGCGTATTCTTCCTGCGGGAAGCGCCACCGCCCTCGCGTATTTGAAGGGTACGACACAGCGCCCGGTCAGCTTGCTGGTTTTCACTTCTCTGTTGACCCTGTGGACCGCTTCCGGCGTCATGATTTCCTTGATGGAAGGCTTCCGCAATGCCTACCAGCTTCCTAAGACCTGGGGACTGCTGAAAGAGCGCCTGATTGCCTTCTCCCTGGTAATTCTGGCGGGCATCCCTATGACTTTTGCCACGATTCTGGTGGCCTTCGGCAGCCGCATCGAGACCCGAATCCTGTTCCACATTGGTCACGAGTTTGGGCCATACATCCTGCTGATGTGGACTGCCATCCGCTGGATGATCGCGCTCTTGACCAGCATTGCGGTAATCGCGCTGATTTACCACAATGCGGTGCCGCGCACCCAGCCCTGGCATAGTGTTTTGCCCGGGGCCACGCTGGCGACGGCGATGTGGTTCGGTGTGACCATGCTGTTTGGCTGGTACTTGCAGCGCTATGCCGACTACAGCATTATCTACGGCTCGCTGGGGGTAAGCATTGCGCTGCTGGTCTGGATGTATATGGTGTCTCTCGTCATCCTGATTGGTGCGGAATTTAATGCCATGATTTATCCGCGAGCGTTCCTGGGAAAACAACTGGGAGAGATACCTGCCGCCAAGAGCGGAATGCACCAAATCTGATTTACGGATCCAAGTGTTTTGAGGAATGCACTGTGAAGAACGGCTATCTTGTCCTTGCGTTGATCGCTTGTACCGTGGCATTAGCCGCCACCGCCCGTACGGCAGAGAGCAAGAAGCCAGGTCACAGGATTGTTGGCACCTGGAAGTTGGTTTCGATAACCGCTCATTATCCCGACGGCCGGGTACTAGCGGATCCTGATCTTGGCCCCAGCGCAAAGGGCTATCTGGTTTACGACGGTTCAGGACACATGTGTGCTCAACTGATGAACCCGAATCGATTCGATTGGCGCAATCCGAATAATCCCACGCCGCAAGAGGCCACAGCAGGGGTCGTGGGCTATGACGCGTATTGCGGTACCTATGAAGTCCACGAAAGTGATGGCATTGTGGTTCATCATAAGGAGCTGGCGCTCGTCCCCAATCAAGTGACTACCTCGGTGGCGCGGCGCTTTTCCTTTGTCGGCGACCGTTTAGTTCTGAAGCTTATGGAAACGGCGCACAGTGGGGAACGGCTCGGCTTTACGCTGACCTGGGAGCGGGTGAATTGAAGCCAAAGAAGATTGACCTGGTAAGCGCGGGCCTCGCTTCCTCGGTTCTGGAGCGCGTAACCGACATCGGACTGAAAATTGATCAGGCGCATTGGCCGATGCCGCCGGGACGCCGCGCCAAGATTATCTGCACCATCGGTCCCGCCTGCGATTCAGAAGCAGCCATGCGCGATCTGATGCGCTTGGGAATGGATGTCGCACGGCTGAACTTCTCCCACGGCACGCATGACGAGCACGCCCGTAACATTGAGCGCCTGCGCCGGGCTGCGGAGAGGGAAGATCGCACGATCTGCATTCTGCAGGACCTGCAGGGACCGAAGATGCGCACTGGACGGCTGAAAGGACGTACTCCCGTGCTGCTTAAGTCCGGATCCCAGGTCACCATCACGCCCCGGGACGTTCTGGGTACGCCCGCGCTCATCGCCACAACATTTCAGAACCTGGCGCAGGAGGTGCAACGCGAGTCGCGTATTTTGCTTTCCGACGGCCTGATCGAATTGGTGGTGCGGAGTGTGCGGGACGGCGATGTGGAATGCGAGGTCGTTAATGGCGGGCTCCTGGGGGAACATCAGGGTATTAACTTGCCCGGCGCTGCGCTCGGCATTCCGGCGCTCACCGACAAAGATCGCAAGGACCTGCAATTCGGGCTCAAACATGGCGTGGACGCTATCGCGCAGTCGTTCGTGCGATCCGGGGCCGACGTAAACGCCCTGAAGCAGCTTATTCTTGATGACGGCAGCGATATTCCAGTCATTGCGAAATTGGAGAAGCCGCAGGCCATCGAGCATGTTGAAGAAATTTTTGAGGCCAGCGATGGCGTGATGGTCGCGCGTGGCGATCTGGGCGTGGAAATGCCACCGGAGAAAGTTCCGGTGATTCAGAAACACGTCATCCGGCGCTCCGGAGATTGGCGAAAGCCGGTAATTATAGCCACGCAGATGCTGGAGTCAATGATTGAGAACCCGCGTCCGACGCGCGCCGAGGCGAGCGATGTCGCGAATGCGATATTCGACGGCACCGACGCGGTCATGCTCTCCGCGGAAACCGCCAGCGGCAGATATCCTCGTGAGGCGGTTGCTATCATGGCGCGCATCGTAGTGGAGGCGGAGCGCAATCTCGTGGCCTTCGCGGAGCCGCGTCGGCGGCGTGAGCACCAGCATCTCTCGATCGCGGAAACCATCTGCGAAGCCATCGCACACGCCGCCGAAGATCTACCCATGGGGGCGATTGCGGTGTTCACGGAAAGCGGTAACACGGCGCGCATGATCTCGAAATATCGTCCCAAGAGCGAGATTTATGCGTTCAGCTATGTGGCGACCGTATGTAACCGTATGAATCTGCTGTGGGGAGTGCACCCCATGTTGCGCGATCAGGCGCGCTCCGCGGAAGACATGGTCGCAACCGCCGAGCAGGAACTGCTGCGTGCGGGGCAACTCAAGCCGGGAGACGTATTGGGGGTAGTGGCGGGGACGCGGCTGGCGTCGGGATCGACCAATTTCATGCGCCTCCACGCCGTGACCCCGGAAGAAGCGCGAGAGACATCGCCTTCCAGACCTCGCCGAAGCACCGCTCGAAAAAACACGGATCGAAAAAAGATCGGAAAAAAGACTGAGGCCGCGCGTTGACTCCGTTCAATGACATGCGGATACGGCTGGAGTACACCGACTTTACCGATGAGTCGGCGAATCCGCCTGTGCGCGGCTATCTGCATCTGGCGCCTTCGCCTTCCGGAGACGCCTTGGTACTTACGCATGGGGCCGGGTCCAACGCGCAGGCGCCACTTCTGGTTGCGATGGCTCAGGCGTTCAGCGCAGCCGGTATCACGGTGCTGCGCTGCGACTTGCCTTTCCGGCAAAGTCATCCGCACGGGCCTCCCAGACCTGGAGATGCGGCGCGAGACCGCCAAGGGCTTAGGAATGCAGTGATGGCTTTGCAGAAAATGTCGGCAGGCCGCGTGTTTCTCGGCGGTCATTCTTACGGAGGCCGCCAGGCAAGCATGCTAAGCGCCGTGGAACCGGATCTTGCGGGAGGGTTGCTGCTGTTCTCCTATCCCTTGCACCCGCCACGCAAGCCCGCGGAAGCGCGGACTCAGCATTTATCCAAGCTGCGTACACCTACGTTCTTCGTGCATGGCACGCGCGATCCGTTCGCGTCGATTAGCGAGTTGGAGGAAGCCCTGAAGCTGATCCCTGCGCGGACAAAGCTGCTGCGAGTGGATGGAGCGGGACACGACCTGAACTTCGGGAAACATGCCTTGGAAGGGGCAAAAGACAATCTGCCGCAGTCAATCCTCGCAGCATTTCAGCCATTCTTTAGTTGATCTGGTAGACGCCCGAAAAAATTCGGCAATGGCTGTCCGCCGCTCAGTTTACCCAGCCTGATTTCGAACCGCCGTTCTTCTTCTTTTCATCCGGGGGCACGTAGTTGCCATATTCATCGAACGTGACATTGCGGTCGTGCTCCCGCATGTAGACTTCGAACTTTCTGGCAGCCCGGCGGCGTTTCCAGCGATAGTAGGAATTGCGCAGGCTGAAGTAGCGCTCGGAGGCGCCGGACAGAAGCCCTTTCTTGGGCAGGAGCTTTATATAGAGGAAGCCGAACAGCAGGCCGCCCAAGTGGGCGAAGTTGGCAACACCCCCCTGGCTGGGTTGGAAGGTCGTAATGACGACCACGAAAATGATAATGCCGACCAGGTACTTGGCTTTGATCATGAAGGGGAAGGGAAAAAGAAAAACTTCACGGTCCCCGTAAAGCATGCCGAAGGCAATCAGTAATCCGTAGATGCCGCCAGAGGCTCCTACCGTCGGGACTTCCGGGCGCATTCCAAATAATCCGGTGAAGCCGACTGCTACAGTGACCAGGCCGGCCCCCACCACGCAGAATAGATAAAACTCCAGGAAACGTTTCGATCCCCAGTCCTGTTCTTCCTGCGATCCGAACATCCACAATGTCAGCATGTTCACCAGCAGATGCCCCAGGCTGGCATGCAGGAAGGAATACGTAACCAGCTGCCAAATGAACCCATGCACCACGTACAGCGGAACCAGTGCGAGGTAATCGAGCAAGTAGCCATCGATGTTGGGCGCAAGATTCGCGAGCACAACCCTCTGGACAAAGTAGATTGCAGCGCAGGCGATGATCAGCCGCTTCACCCATGGGGTGAAGGGCGGGAAATTCAGCGTCATGGAACGCCCGCGATACATAAGAGCAGCTAGTGGTCAGCTCGGAGCAGTAAATATCGTACCAGTTTTAGCGTTCTGGCGTTGGCACGACGGGCAAACTTTTGTGGCCCTGGGCATCTGTCGCTCTCACTGCAAAGATCACGTTGTCTTTCGAGAGCTTCATGGTTGTGCGCGTCACATTGCCGACGTTTTCAGCGTGTTCCCACGATGGGCTGGTTGTAGCGCGCCAGAGAATCTCGTAGGCAGCCACTGCGGGCGAACCCTCCCAGGTCAGCGTGGAATCATTGGTGAGTTCTTTGGTCACCAATTTGACATTCGCTGGAGGCGCAGGGGCCGCGGCCAGTGACGCCAGAGTGGCTGCATTTACCCGGGCAACTCGCGCTACGTAATCGAAATTCACAAACTTGGGCAAATCGCCGTATTCGATGCCGTTCTCGGTACGGACGTTCTGGTGCTGATGGTTGTAATCTTCGCGGTATTCCGTGAAACGCACGGCGGCATAGCCTTGCTGGTTAAAGGAGTAGTGATCTCCGCCGCGCAGGTAGCGATCAAGTCGAAACACCAGCAAGGGCTTGATACCGGGATCATAGGCCAGCGTGACGTTTGCAATGTAACGAGCAACCTGGCGCGAACTGGAGTCGCTCTCTCCGCCCAGGGAACGGATCATGCGCAACTCGACATCGCCGGCCGCAACCGGAACACCTTCGGAAAATATCCGTACCGCGCTCGTGTCCTGCTGTGGGCTGCGATCGCCGCCGACGATGTCATTGTTCAACACGGCCTCTATGTTCCAGCCTTGTTGCTTCGCCATTTGCGCGAAGTGCTTGCTGCCGTTCAGGCCCTGCTCTTCTCCGGCAACGGTCAGAAAAATAATTGTTGCGGGAAATTTCAACTTGCTCAGAACGCGGGCGCACTCCAGGCTCACCACCGTACCGCTACCATCGTCGTTTGCGCCGGGGGCGTCACCCTTAACATCCAGCGTATCGCTGTTTCGCGAATCGTAATGGCCGGTGACGAGCACGATTCTTTTGGCATTCTCGGGATCGGAGCCCTTGAGAACCGCATATACATTCGTGATTTGGGTGGGCTGCGGGATGCGCTCGGCGGGAGCTTCCGTGAAAGTGTCGGTCTTCACTTCAAGGCAGCCGCCACAATCCCGCGAGTAGCGCTCGAATTCTGACTTGATCCACTCGCGGGCGGCGCCAATTCCTCGCCTTGCTGCAATCGATGCCGGGTCTTGCGCGGAGAGTGTCTGCCGGGTTCCAAAGCTGACTAATTTCTCGATGTCGGCCTGGATCTGCTGCGGAGAGATTTGCTTCAATGCAGCCGCGATCTGCGGGTCCGCGGGCATGACTGCCACGGAAGGAGTAGGGCCTCCTGGGGATTTTGGCTGTGCGGACTGGGCCAACACTCCGAAGGCTGACAGCATCCCAAGGCCCACCAATAAGCCGAAGAAAGCAAGGCAGCGTATGATGCGTGAGAGGAACGGACCGCCACACCTCATCGTTGTTTTCCCCACGGGCACTAGACTCCCCTTGACCTGTGGCTGGAGAGAAACTAAATATAACAAGGTACCCTGATACGATGGAGGCAATTATGGTCTATTGTCCTGAATGCGAGACCAATCTCGACCTTGAAGAAGATGAAGTGGACGAGGGAGAAGTCGTCTCCTGCCCGGAGTGCGGTTCGGATTTCGAAGTGATCACTGTCAATCCCGTCGAGCTGAAGCCGGTCGAAGAGGAGGACGAAGAGGACGAGGAAGACGAAGCCGAGGATGGTGACTACGCTTAGCAGGGGCTCCGGTTTCCGCGGTGTATCCACGCTCGCTTCGCCCGGTTGCTATTACCTCCTCCTGATCGCGCTGCTTATATCCCCCTTGGGCCTGTCTGGGTATATCCCTGCTCCCGCGACCACCTCGCCTGCGGAAGAGAAATACGAAAAGCCCTATGCTTTGATTTTTGGTACGGTCTGGGGACCGGATAATCGCCCGGTATATGGAGTGAAGGTAAAGATCCGTCGCGCCGACCAGAAAAAGCCCAAGTGGGAGCAGTATTCGAATCACACCGGCGAGTTCGGCCAGCGGGTTCCAGCAGGCAAAGCCGATTATGTTGTGTGGGCCGACCTGAAAGGCTTTAAGTCACCGGAATACAAGAGTTTACATGCGGGTACCGAGGTCACTGTCCACATTGAGAATGACGAGCGTGCCGATATTGGCGTGCATCTAACCGAGTAGAAGCAAATAAGCGAAATTGAGGGATTGCGGAGGACTATGAAGAAAACCTGTGTAGTGGCGATCGTGCTGCTGCTGGTGGGCCTGGCCTCTGCGGAACACTATAAAGACAAAGATAAACCTCCTTCGACCGGACGCGTACTTATTGGCAAAGTGCTGGATCGCCAGGACAATCCCCTGCCCAACGCGGTGGTTTATCTGACCAACATGCGCACCCGAGCTGTAAAGACGTACATTGTGGGCGAGGACGGCGGTTTCCGTTTTCCCGCGCTGTCCAGTGGAATTGACTACGAAGTTTTTTCGGAGTGGAACGGTCACAAGAGTGACACTAAAACAGTCAGCCAGTTCGATACTCGCCAGCAGATTTATATCAACTTGAAAGTGGCCACGAAATAGTTCGTCCTCCCACTCGATCATGTGCAAAAACCTGCACCGATCTTTGAGCATTTTTCACACCCCTTAAGGTGTTTCGCCGATTGCAGAGACTCTGGATTGTAGTTATCTTTCTTCCACCTCGTAAGCTCCGACTCGTCGTACCGCCGCTTCAGAAATTCGTAGGCAGTTAACAGTTGAGGGTCAACAGGAATTTCGCACTGCGCTCCGTGAGCGTGCGCGTAATTTCTTGAGAGTTGCCGTGCGTTCCAGCGACGTTCTGATTGCAACGCTAAACTTGTAAGACTCCTCTGGCCAAGCCGGCTTCCAAAGTTCTTCTGCGATGCACAAACGCATCCGGGGTCGGTAATTAGTGCACAACTCGATCTGAGTCAGTCGGCTCGATCGCCTGCTGTGCGCTCCTTCCAAACCGGTCAATAAAAGAACGGCCGGTGACGGTGGCAGGAAAGCGGAAAAATACTGAGGAGGGAAAGTGAGACTCAGATTTCTTTTGCCCTTAATTTTGCTTGCAGGTTGTGGTGGCCTTCCAAAGTCAGCAGTGCAGCGGCAATCGACCCCGGCGACTACAACTCCGACCCTGGCGCCTACAGCCACATTTTCAGCCAGCCCGAGTACGATCCAGAAGGGCCAATTCACGAAGTTGACATGGAGCACCGCCAATGCAGGGACCGTGACCATCACTGGTATCGGAGCGGTTGGACCGCAAGGATCTCTGCAAGTCGTGCCCGCCGCCACCACCAGCTATCAGCTCACGGCACAGGGCAGTGGTGGAACAACGCAGGTGAGCACACACGTTAATGTACAGACAGGATCGACACCCGCGCCGGCACCGACAGCCGCACTGTCGCTCAGCTCGAGTACGATCCAAAGCGGGCAATCAGCGAACCTGACGTGGCACACGACGAATGCATGGAGCGTGAGCATCAGTGGTATTGGTACAGTTGGGGCGCAAGGATCCCTGGTGGTCGCGCCGAGCGCAACAACCACCTATCAGCTTACGGCGAAGGGCGATGGCGGTACGAGTTACGCCAGTGCGCGGCTTACCGTGAGCACTACGACTCCTCCGGCAGCGCCTCATGTAGTGCTGATTATCGAAGAAAACCGGAGTTTTTCGACCGTCTACCCGATTGGCATGCCGTGGATGAGCGCGTTGGGCAATGCTTATGGGATTGCCACCAACTATTACTCTGATCAATCGGGTTCCATGCTCGATTACTTGTGGCTCTCATCCGGCAGTGGCGAGCAGACGTTCGGTTGTGCCGGTTGGGGATGTTTGCAGACTATCACCGACGACAACATATTCCGGGAACTTAACAAGACAGGGCTCTCCTGGAAAGTATATGCCGAGTCGCTGCCCTATGCGGGTTTCATGGGGTCGTCTTACGGCTATTATGTCAAACGCCACAACCCGGCCCCGTGGTATAGCGACGTGGTGAACAGTACCGCCCAGCAGCAAAAGATGGTGCCCTTTACACAGTTTGCTAAAGACCTGGCAGCCAACAATCTGCCTAACTACTCGGTCATTGTCCCCAATCTGTTAGATGACGCTCACGATGGCAGCATTTCCGCCGCCGATCAGTGGCTTAAAACCAATATTGGGCCGCTTCTCAATAGCCCATATTTCAAGCTTGGCGGAAATGGCATACTGTTTATTACCTTCGACAATGGCGACGCCGACAGGCAAGGCTTGGTGTTCACCGGAGTCGTTGGCCAAAGCGTCATTCCCGGTAAGAAAGTGAGCACCGCTTACCGTCACGAGAACACACTGCGAACCATAATGGAGAAACTGGGGCTTACGCACTTTCCCGGCGCCAGTGCGACGGCTTCCCCAATGAATGATTTTTTCAAATGATGAGGAAGAGCAGCGTTACTAGAGACGCGGCCGAGCCGCGTCTCTACAGGAAAGTGAGGAGTTAGCCTTGGTCGTTGCCGGCGCGCTTCCACGATACCAGTTCGCCAATGGTTGAGCCGGTGCTCGAGACAGGGTGCTTGTAAGACTCCACTTCGGCCCGCGAGGCTTCTTCCCCGACTGCGCGAATGCTGAGTCCGACTTTCTTCTCTTCCGGATTCATCTTGATGATCTTGAAGTCATGTTCAAGACCGGGTTCAAGATGAACCGGCTGGCCGTTGGCGTCTACCGCTTCAGAGTTGTGGCAGAGGCCTTCGACCCCTTCAGCGATCTCGACGAATGCGCCAAAGCTAGCCACGCGCAGCACTTTCCCTTTAAGCACGTCGCCCACGTGATGCTGCTGGAAGAAGGTCTCCCAGATATCGGGCTGTAACTGCTTGACCCCGAGGGATAGGCGCCGCTTATCCGGCTCGATAGCCAGCACCACCGCCTTCACCCGGTCGCCCTTTTTCAGCACTTCCGACGGATGCTTCACGCGTTTCGTCCAGCTCAGGTTGCTGACGTGGACCAAACCGTCGATGCCGTCTTCAATCTCAATGAATGCACCAAAGTCGGTAAGGTTGCGGACGCGGCCTTCCACCGATGCTCCCACGGGATATTTCTGGTAGAGCGTGTCCCAGGGATTAGCCGCCAGTTGCCGCATTCCGAGAGAAATGCGCCGTTCCTGCGGATTCACGTTGAGCACTACGCATTCAACCTGGTCGCCAACATTGACCAGCTTGGAGGGGTGCTTCATGCGCTTGGACCACGTCATTTCGCTGACGTGTACCAAGCCTTCTATACCCTGCTCCAATTCGACAAAGGCGCCGTAGTCGGTCACGCTGATGACACGACCCTTCACATGTGCGCCCACGGGATAGCGGTGCGAGGCATCCAGCCAAGGGTCGGGCGTGAGCTGCTTGAAGCCGAGAGAGACGCGCTGCTTTTCTTTATCGAATTTGAGAACTTTCACCTGGATCTGGTCGCCGACGTTAACCAAGTCGCGGGGGTGGGTCAGACGTCCCCATGACATATCCGTAATGTGCAGTAGGCCATCAATTCCGCCCATGTCCACAAACGCGCCGTATTCGGTCAAATTCTTAACCACTCCCGTAAGCACGGCGCCCTCTTCCAGATGCTCAAGGGTCTTGGACTTCTTGGAATTCTGCTCTTCTTCGAGGATCTGCTTGCGCGAGACCACGATGTTGCCGCGCTTCTTATTGAGCTTGATTACAGCCACTTCCAGGGTGTGGCCCTTCATGCCATCGAGGTTGCGAACCGGGCGCAGATCCACCTGGGAACCGGGAAGAAAGGCGCGGGCGCCGAGAATGTCTACGGTAAGGCCGCCTTTAATGCGGTCCACGACGACGGCAGCAATCGGCTTCTTGTCGTTGTAAGCGCGCTCAATCTCGTCCCAGGCGCGAAGGCGCTGGGCTCTCTGATGGGAGAGGTTGATGTAACCCTCTTCTGTCTCGCCCTTCTCCCGCATGACGTCGATTTCGTCGCCGGGCTGGACCTTGGGCTTGCCGTCGTGGTCAAGGACCTCGGCCAGGGGCAACATGCCTTCGGACTTCGCGCCGATATCAACCACGACGTGGGTGGGAGTGAGCTTCAGCACCGTGCCTTTGAGGACATGGTCCTCGCTGGCCTGCTGTTCTTCCACTTCGGTGGTGAAGGTTTCCAGAGCGGCGGCAAAGTCATCGTTGGAGGCGGTGACAGACGGTTTGTCTTCTGCGGCTGGGACCGGCGGGGCTGGCTGCGGAATGTCCGCAGGCTGCGCCGAACTCACATCGGAAGCCGCGCTGGGTTCGTTTTCGGTCTGAACCGAGGTCGCGGAGTCAAAGTTTCGGGTGGTGTTGTCGTCGTACAAGCTCATTGCCTCTTCTGGTATGCCTCGCACTTCTGTGCGGGAGGATACGGGTTGGTCGGCGGACAGCTGGCGTGAGTCTTAGGTTGTGATGGGCCCGTACTGGCGAACGAGCTTGAACAATCCCAGCGGTCGGACGTTGTCATGCGACCCGCGTCCCAAGGGAACTCTTCGACTATAGCAACCGCTTCCAAACAGTGTCAAACCCCAATCTGGGAAGCAGAGAAGCTACCCAGAGCCGAATCTGTCGTGCGATTGGATATAAGACAGCGCTCAGAGGATGCATTGCTTTCTGTGCAAAAGAAATATTCAGGAATTCTTAGGGAGAACACGCTTCCGGGCGGCAAGCGGGTTTCAGAAACCGACGGTCATCTGCTACTCTGCCGTGCCATGGACTACTTGTGGACTCCGTGGCGTTATGCTTACGTCACGGGAGCCGAAAAAGCCACCGGATGTATTTTCTGCGACGCTCCCAAGCTTCGCGATGATCAGGAAGCCCGGATCGTCTATCGCGGGGAGCATTGCTACATCATTCTGAACACCTATCCGTATACCCCGGGCCACGTGATGATCGTGCCTTATGCGCATCTGGACGAGTTGCACAAGCTGCCGGCGCAAGCTGCTCACGAGATGGTCGGCTTGTCGCAGAGAATCGAAAACGTGCTGCGGGAACAATACCGTCCGGACGGGATTAACCTGGGCATGAATATCCACATGCACGTCTTGCCGCGGTGGGTGGCCGACTCCAACTTTGTCTCCGTGGTCGGGGAAACTCGGGTGCTGCCAGAGACGCTGGATGTGACGTGGAAGAAGATCAAGAAAGCTCTTAGTTCCTAGCTGAGGAGTTCTTTCATCGCCTTCTCATCCACAACCTTGACGCCAAGTTCTTTGGCTTTGTCGAGCTTTGATCCGGCATCCTCGCCAGCCACTACGTAGTCGGTTTTTTTACTGACTGAACCGGAGACACGTCCACCGGCATCCTCAATCATCTTTTTTGCTTCGTCGCGCGTGTAGTGGGCGAGGGTGCCGGTTAAGACAAATGTCTTGCCAGCCAGCTTCGTGCCACGCTCTTTCTTCTTACCTGCGAAAGTGAGGCCTGCCTTCCGCAACTGCTCGACCAATTCGCGATTGCGTGGTTCCTGGAAGAACTCGAGGATACTTTCCGAAACCCGCGGCCCCACCTCGTTCACTTCCTGGAGTTCTTCTTCCGTGGCGTTCATCAGCGCGTCGAGCGACCCGAAATGTTCGGCCAGGAACTCGGCGGTTCGCTCGCCAACGAAGCGAATGCCAAGACCGTAAATTACACGCTCCAACGGGAGCTTCTTGGACCTGTCGATCTCATTGAGGACGTTCTGGGCAGACTTGTCGCCCACACGTTCCAGTTTCAGCAGATCATCCTTGGTAATCTTGTAAATATCAGCGACGTTCTTAACTAAGCCACGATCCGTGAGCTGGTTGACGAGCGCATCGCCCAGTCCATCTATATTCATGACGCTGCGAGCTGCAAAATGGAGAATAGTCTCGCGCAGTTTTGCCGGGCAGTTGGCGTTCACGCAGCGGTGGTCGGCCTCTCCGGGCGTGCGCACGACGTTGCCGCCGCAGACGGGACATTTTTCCGGCATTTGGAATTCGCGTGTGCCACGCGGATGATCTTTGTCATCGACCACGCGAACGACTTTCGGGATCACGTCGCCGCCGCGCTCCACTTCGACCCAATCGCCAACCTTCACGCCCAGGCGCTCGATCTCGTCCATGTTGTGGAGCGTCGCGCGGCTTACGGTCGTGCCGCCGATGGAGATGGATTTCAGCATGGCCACGGGCGTTAACTTTCCGGTGCGGCCCACCTGCACGATGATGTTTTCAATTTGTGTGATTCCTCCGCGGGCGGCGTACTTGTAGGCGATCGCCCAGCGGGGTGCTTTGCCTGTAAAGCCGAGTTCCTCCTGGACATTGCGGTGATCGACTTTGATCACGATGCCGTCGATCTCGTAGGGTAGGCTCTCGCGTTTCTCTTCCCACTCGCGGATAAATTCCCAGACTCCTGCAATGTTCTTTACTAGCCGGCGATGGCGGTTCACTTTGAACCCTGCGGTTTCGAGAGCGTCCATGGTCTCGGAATGGCGATCGAAATAAGTGCGGCCCGCCTTCAGCAACTGGTAGCCAAAGAAATCCAGCCGGCGCTGGGCGGTAATACTGGGTTCAAGCTGGCGCACGGTGCCGGCGGCGGCATTGCGCGGGTTGGCAAATTTGGAGAGGCCCTGCCGCTCTCGCTCTTCGTTCATCTTTTGAAATCCGGCTATGGGCATGAGCATCTCGCCGCGCACTTCGAAATCGGCAGGGATGCCGGCCTTTTTCAATTTTTCCTTGGCGATGGAAAGCGGGACGGAGCGAACCGTGCGGACGTTCAGCGTGACGTCTTCTCCCTCACTGCCATCGCCGCGCGTGATGCCGCGTTCCAGATGCCCATCCGCGTAACGTAACGCCATGGACATGCCGTCCAGTTTGAGTTCGCACATATATTCGACATCCTTGCGGCCGCTGAGTTCGTGTACGCGGCGTTCCCAGGCGCGCAGTTCGTCTTCGTTGTAGGTATTGTCGAGCGAGAGCATGGGCGAGGAGTGCCGGGCTTTTACGAAACCCTCGCGCGGCTTGCCGCCGACGCGCTGGGTTGGGGAGTCGGGCGTGACCTGGTCGGGATGGTCGGCTTCAAGCTTTTTGAGTGCCTCCATCAGCTTGTCGAACTCGGCATCGCTGATCTCGGGATCGTCGAGGACGTAATAGCGGTATTCGTGGTAGCGAATCTTCTCGCGGAGGGCCTCAATCTTTTTTTCTATGTCTTTGGTCGCGGTGGGCATTACGAGATGATTATATTCGGCGAAAGTGAACAAGCGCTTTCGCCTGTGTCGTGGGGTGCTTGGTCCTCAGCTTTTCCGGAGCCGCGCGCAGATGCATGGACCCCTTGCTGCGCTCAGGATGACAATTAAGGGCCAAATGGCGGGGTAGTTAGTCGGCCGGGGAAGGCAGAAAGAAGTCGAAGTCCTGGGATTTTTTTTCCAGAAGCCGCTGCAGTTCGGCCCGGGTCTCATTCACGAGCTGCGCGGCAAACTGCTTTGCCGATTCCTGGTGCTCTTGTCCTAATTCGGCGACCCGCACGGCTAGCAAGGGCCGGTCTTCTTCGAGCCTCCGCAGCAGGCGCTGAGTCCGTTCAATCTTTTCTTCCAAAGGGATCATGTCAGGCCACCGTCCCCGGAAAAACGCAGACTCTCAGCCTGACATGAATTTATATTTGCGCAAGTCGCAAGCTGAATACCTGTGCTGTAGCTTGCGCTGCTCGGAAAGTGATCTGTTTAATTCGGCTGTTTACTCTGAGCCTGGGCGGACAAGCGCTCCAGTTCCTGCGCCTGCTTTTGTGCGACTTCCGCATCAGCAGCATTGGGAGCGAGCGCGAGATATTTACGGATGTGATCCAGGGCGCCATGATAGTCATGCTTCTTGGCCAGGACTACTCCTAATACTTGCTCGAGCTGCGGTACTCGGTGTTCGCGGTCAACCTGGATGCCTTTTATGGCGCTTTGCTCCGCGGCGTCGTAGTGCTGCAAGTAGTAATTCGCTGTCGCATTCAGAAACCAGTGCTGGGGGAAGTTAACGGGATTGAGCCTCAGGATTTCAGTAGTCGTCTCCAGCAGTTCCTGCCACTGCTGATCGTGAAACGCTAGTTGCGCCAGTTCCTGATAGGGGGTGATGAACTTGGGATCGGCGGAAACAGCGCGATGAAATGATTGGCGGGCAGAGGACGGGTCCTTCTTCTGTTCCTGTACTCGGCCCATTTCAACCCAGGCCACGGCATACTGAGGATACAGCTCAACCGCTTTCCCAAATTTCTCCAGAGCTGCGTCCCATTTCTGCTGCTTCTGAAATTCCCGACCTTTCTCGTAGTCCTTCTTCGCTTTGGACGGAGCCCCGGCGCTGGTGGCGCTGATGGTGAAGCCTTCCACTTGCTGCAGCCGGTGCAACACGATGGTGCCCACGTCTATATTTCCGAAATCTTGCATACGGGAGGCCAACTCGACTACTTGCGAGGTGAATCCCGGCAGCAGTGCCTGTAGTTCGCAATCCTTCCACTCGTTGATGATGCTCCCTTGCGAGGCTCTGGAGTCCAGCGAAGATGAGGAATCGATCGCATCACCAACCACTCCGCCGAGTTCGCGCTCCTTAAGCCTGCTTACTTCGAAACTGAAATTGCCCTTCGAATCGGTGTATGCCTCAGTGCGTATGCGGCCTTTGCAGAGGCTCTGAATTGTAGGAGCATCGGTCAGAGGAGTTCCGTCGTCCGCCCTGACTTTGCCGGATAGGAAAAACGATCGATTGGTGTCGAGCCGAGGAGGCGAGGGGACGTTGGAAGGATTGGTGGTCGACGGGGTCGTCGGAACGGACGGCTTTCCGCCCCCGGTGCCACGGGATTGCGCGGTCGCACCCACGCTCAGGGTGAGCAGAAGGAAGGCAAGGGTCCTGAACCCCATAATCGGACCTCCAAGCGGTGCTGGTATTGTACGCTCAGCTAAGAAACGCAATTGTAAAAAGACTGTCCGGCGGGCGAGAACCGACCCTCTACCAAGGCGCCGCGCACCTCTGACAGGTTAATGGGTTTGGACCGCGAACTCCGCATTCGGCGTTGCCAAAAGCTGGCTGACGCGAGTCAAGAGTCTGCCCCTGCCTCCAGGTTAGAAACACAATGAAGAGGGAAATATTCCAGTTAAGCCCGCTGGCGCCGTGGCGAGTGCTTCAGATCTCCTGGCGGCCTGCCTGGGAACGGGAGTGCGGTTTGCTTCTTGTCGACCTTGATCTCTTCGCGCAACTGCGAGCGCGCGCCGGCGATGGTGAAGCCATCTTCGTAGAGCAGCTTGCGAATGCGCAGCACATTCTCCACGTCGCGCCTGCGGTACATTCGCTGCCCGGTACTGCTCTTGACCGGCCGCAACTGGGGAAATTCCGTCTCCCAAAAACGCAGTACGTAGGCCGGCAGGCGGCACAGGCGGGCTACCTCCCCGATGCGAAAGTACAGCTTCTCGGGAATAACGATCTCATGCGACTTGCTGGATTTGGCGGAGGCTCGTTTGTTCGCACTCATCGGGTTTATCCAGAAGCGGCGCGCATCTGGGGAAGTAAATTCCCGTCACGCGTTTCTAGCACGACCCGGGTTCCACGACAACCCCGAAAATGCAATTCCTCGTTTTTTCCCGCATTCGGCGGGCTTTTGGCCGGCGTGCCGAATAAAAAAAGCCCCTCGAGAGGTGCTTCTCTCAAGAGGCCGTGATCTTGCTTCAGTCCGAGCGAGTTTCCGTCTCGCTAACGGCTAGTGTTTCTTTTTCTTTTTTGCCTTTTTCTTTGCTGGCATTAAAAGTTCCCTCCGTGGACAATTTTCCCTTGCAAGGTGGTTTCGTTGAGGGCCCTGAAGCCCACTTCTTGCCCAACTTCTTGTATGAGCAAGTTCATTAACCCCAGATATTGCGGTCTATTATCGTGAATGTCAACAAAATTCTGTATCCAGAAGTTCCTTGGCAGTGACGAGCCAATCCGCCACCACTTTGTGCATACAGCTTTAGTAAACTCTCCTCGCCCTTATGGCACGCGATCCCATCGAACTCGAGATCTTCAAGAATCTCTACCACTCTATCGCGGAAGAGATGGGAGCAGCCCTGCGTCGCACCGCCTTCTCCCCGAACATTAAAGAGCGGCGCGATTATTCCTGCGCAGTCTTTGATCAAGACGCGGAAGTAATCGCCATGGGAGACCACATGCCGGTGCACCTGGGCTCGATGCCAAAGTCAGTGCAGGCGGCCATCGCTCATTGCGAACTCACCCCCGGTGACGTGGTGATGCTCAACGATCCCTTTCGCGGAGGAACCCACCTGCCCGATATCACGCTGGTGGCTCCCGTCTATGTGCGGACGGGAAGCCAGAAGCCGGGCGCCGGAAGCCGGAAGCCCGATTTCTACGTGGCTTCGCGCGCCCATCACGCCGATCTCGGGGGAGCCTATTCGGGCTCCATGGGACTCTGTCGCGAAATCTACCAGGAAGGCTTCCGCATCCCTCCTGTGAAGATCGTGCGCGGCGGGAAGATCGATGGCGATGTTCTGGCGCTGCTGCTCAACAACGTGCGGACTCCGGAGGAACGCGAGGGTGACCTTGGCGCCCAGATCGCAGCTTGCCACACCGGAGCAAGGCGGTTGCAGGAACTCTGTTCGCGTTATGGTCTGGACCGCGCCCAGCGCGCCGGGCGCGACCTGCTCGACTACTCCGAGGAAATGATGCGAGCTTTCCTGGAGAGCGTGCCCGCCGGCACATACTCAGCCGAGGATTTTCTCGATAACGACGGCATCAGCGAGCGCGCGGTCAGGATTACCGTCAATGTGATCGTGCGAAATTCCCGACACCGCCGCGGCCATGCGGTCACCATTGATTTCACCGGCTCTGATCCTCAGGTTGAAGGCAGCATCAATGCTGTTGAGGCGATTACATACTCAGCCTGCTTCTACGTTTTTCGCTGTTTGCTGGCGGAAGACATTCCGGCTACTGCTGGACTGATGCGTCCGATCCAGGTCGTTGCACCCCAAGGCACGGTGGTCAATGCGCGGCCTCCGGCTGCCGTCGCGGGCGGAAACGTAGAGACCTCGCAGCGCATCGTGGATGTCCTGCTGCGCGCTCTCGCGCAAGCGATTCCCGACCGCATTCCAGCCGCGGCTTCCGGCACCATGAACAATCTGACGATTGGAGGAATTGACCCCCGCAGCGGGGAATCCTTCGCGTACTACGAAACTATTGCCGGCGCGATGGGGGCACGGCCGAGTAAGGACGGAGTTTCCGGCGTACACACCCACATGACGAATTCACTTAACACACCGGCCGAAGCATTGGAACATGCGTATCCCTTGAGGGTGCGTCGCTATTCTCTGCGTGGTGGGAGTGGAGGTGAGGGAAAGTACCGGGGCGGTGATGGCATCGTCCGCGAAATCGAAGTGCTCACCGATGCCGAAGTCACTTTGCTTGCCGATCGCCGATCGCGTGGGCCCTATGGGCTAGCGGGAGGTCACGAAGGTGCGCCCGGCAAAGCCGAGGTTATTCGCCGAGACGGCTCGGTTGAGCAACTTCCGGGAAAATTTAACATCCGCATGCGCGCGGGCGAGCGCATCCGCATTCAAACTCCCGGCGCTGGCGGATGGGGGAAGTCCGCGGGATAGCTGCAGGCGCCTATTAGTTTAACCACAGAGGACACAGAGGGGCTGCGCGGAAGAGTAAGGCGTCCGCAGAGCCAGTGCCGTTCATTATCAATTACAATCGGATTGCATGACGACCGACCCTGCTGGCCACTACGTGGATGAAGTCCGCCGCCAGTTTCGTGGCCACAAGCGCCTGGCCGAAGGGGCGATCGCGCAGCTCAACGATGAAGAGCTCTTCATTACTCCCGATCCTGAATCCAACTCCGTCGCCATTCTCATGAAGCATATGGCCGGCAACATGCGGTCGCGCTTCCGGGATTTCCTCACCACGGACGGCGAGAAGCCCGACCGCCATCGTGATCAGGAATTCGAAATAAGCTCGAGTACAACGCGCGCCGACTTGATGGGCGCCTGGGAAGCCGGCTGGGAACAGATTTTCTCCACCATCGCCGCTCTCAAGCCCGAAGACGTCATGCGCACCGTCACCATTCGCGGTGAACCGCACACCGTGCTGCAGGCACTCAATCGTGCCCTTGCACACTACGCCCAACATACCGGGCAGATCGTTTTCCTGGCCAAGCACATCCGTTCAGGCGAATGGAAGTCACTGAGCATTCCGCGTGGCCAGTCGGAGGAATTCAACCGCCAACCTATGACCGAGCGAAAGCCGGGACCATCCGGCCCGCGCGCGGAGTAGCAGCGGAATTTGGAGTGCCAATGCCGGTGCTAGAATTAAGAGTTTTGAGCGTGATTCTGAAATCATAAGGTCGCTTGATGCCCAATTCCATGCTGGCTGTCGTAAAGCCAGAACCCAAGCCGGGCGCGGAGATTCGCGAAGTCAAGATTCCGGCTTTTGGCCGCACCGACGTGCTGGTGAAAGTCAAGGTCGCTTCCATCTGCGGCACCGACCTGCACATCTATGAGTGGGA
>QIAS01000318.1 GCA_003225615.1 Acidobacteriota bacterium
CAAAACATGGAATTTGGGCGCTCCAAGGATGCGTGGCAGATCGTTAAACCCAGGCCGCTGCGAGCTGATGGCACGCAAGTAGAAGGGCTCGTTCGCACATTGGTGGACGCGAAAATGGATCTCGGGCCATCCGACGATGCGAAAAAAGCCGCCGGCGCATTCGCGTCCGCCACCCCCGTTGCCACCGTCAAAGTAACCGATTCATCGGGAACCCAGGAACTCCAACTTCGCAAGAAAAAGGATGACTATTACGCGAAGTCCACCGCCGCGGAAGGCGTATACAAGGTCAGTAGCCAGCTCGGCCAGGAGCTCGATAAGAGCCTGGACGATTTCCGCAACAAGAAAATATTTGATTTCGGGTACAG
>QIAS01000319.1 GCA_003225615.1 Acidobacteriota bacterium
ATCGCAAAACGAGAAAACGAGCCGGGACAGTATGAGATCGAGTCTCAAGCTTTCGCCGATCTACTGAAAGCCGCGGCCGATTTGAAGATCGCAACCGAACCAGGCAAATAAGTGTCCACAGTAGCGGGAAGCCCCATTCTCGCTACGCACAGTCGATTTTTTGCTCATGGCGCACTGGACGCCGGGTTAGCCGCGTTTCGCTTTTTCCCATCTCTCCAGGCGTTGACCTGTTTTTCCAATACTGTAAGCGGTAGCGGACCGTTGAGCAGCACGGCATCGTGGAACTCCCGCAAGTCGAATGCTTCGCCCAGTGCGCTCGAGGCGCTTTTTCGCAATTCTTTGATCTTCAGCTCACCAATTTTGTAGGCCAAAGCCTGTCCCGGCCACGAGATGTAACGGTCCACTTCGCTGGTTGCGTTGTATTCCGTGGTCGCCACGTTGGCGAGGAAGTAATCAATCGCCTGCTTGCGTGTCCAGCGTTTTTGGTGCATGCCCGTGTCCACTACCAGCCGCACTGCTCGCCACATTTCGTTGCTCAATTTACCGAAGCGTACATAGGGATCATCGTAGAGGCCCATTTCATCACCCAGCGACTCGCAGTAAAGCGCCCAACCTTCCGCATAGGCGCTGTAGCCCCCATAGCGGCGGAACTTTGGCAGGTCTTTAAGTTCAATCGCAATGCCGCCCTGGAACGTGTGCCCCGGCACGGCCTCATGCAAAATGAGCGAAGTGATCTCGTACTTGGGCCGCGTCTCAGGCTTGTAGGTGTTGATGTAGAAATAACCGGGCCGCGAGCCGTCCGGCGCACCCTGGCTCGCATAGGCGGCCGGCATGCCCGGGGCAATTTCCTGGGGAACCGGGTCCACACCATAAGGCAAGCGAGGAAACGTACGGAATAACTTGATAAGCAGCGGATCAACTGCCTTGGCCTGCGCCCGGGTATATTCCAGGAGTTCCTCCGCGCTGCGGGTATAAAAGCGCCCATCGGTTCGCAGAAATTGAAAGAACTCGGGCATACTTCCTTTGAACCCTGCCTGTTCTTTGGCCTTCTCCATCTCCCTCTGGATACGCTTCACCTCTTGCAATCCTGTCTCGTGAATCTGCTCGGGCGTTAAAGAGCTCGTTGTCATGGATCGAGCCAAGTAGGTGTAGGTCTTTTCTCCATTGGGCACCTGCCAAGCCCCAACCTGCTCAAATGATGCGGGCACGTATTCCTTCTCGAGAAAATTCCGCAAGCGCTGAAATGCAGGAAGAACGTCGGCCTTAATTGCCTGCCGGGCTTCGCCATCCAGGCGCTTTTTGTCTGCCTCGGAAAATGCCCGCGGCATTTTGTTGAAGGGCTTGTAGAAGCCGTGCTTGGTCGGGTCCTGCCAATCCATGCCATTAAGCTGCCGGAGAACCTTTTCCCCTATTACCTTGGGCAGAAGCACATGCTGCTGCATGCCTTCGCGCATGAGGCTGATGTTTTGATCCATGTATGCGGGAAAATTGTGCATGCGCCCAAGCCAGTCCTCGTAGTCCTTCACAGTCTCAAATCGGAGTGAATTGACCAGCCCTTCTACAGTCTGAATGCCATTGAACGTGTTTGTGCGAACCAGGTACCACTTGTACGGCTCACCTTCGACAAAATCCCTGGTGTTGTAGTCGAACACCTCGTAACTAAGCTGGTCGGCCGCGGAAAGCTGTCCGCGATCGATCGCGTGCAACTGGTCGAGCACTTTATGAGCGTGCTGGAATTGCTCGTGCATTGCACCCAGGCTCACGTCCTGCCACTTGTCATTCCACCGCCGGTCGCCCAGCAGGGAAGCGCGCACGGGATTGTGGGCCATCTGGTATTCCCACTCCGTGTCAAATAGCTGGGTCAACGACTGTGCAGCCCCTGGCGGGGCCGAGGTAGTCTGTGCAGAGCCCACGCTGACGGATATCGGAAAGACAAGCAGCAAAAAGAGAATACCCATACAACTCTGGCGAATCATTACGAAGACCTTTCTGAGAGCAATGGCAAAGCGCAGGCGAAAGTAGCAGAGAGCTCGCGTCAAGGGCAAGTTGGTACTTGCGTAAGGCAAAAGCTGATTATCGGCGCCTGTAAGCGGAACCACTATTTTTTTGTCGGCTTCAGGTCGTTATTGCGAGTCGTGAACTCCGGTAAAGCTGCCAGCTGAATGCTCCCAAACCCAGGCAAAGCACAACCAAGCGGATCAGTCCGCCAAGATACGGGACGAACCCGACAATGCCGAGGATCAACAGGCCCACCAGTAATCCCAGCAGCGAGTCGCGTTTCGTCACCTTGGCCGGCTTCAGAAGCGCTCGCCCCAGAAAGGCTCCTACCCAAATCTTTGCGAGGTAGATCGCAGTCAGATACATCGCCAATAACATGAACGAGACCGGGATACCAACCAGCGTAATGGCTGCCACGATTATGGTCACCGGCACCACCACTAGCGTTCCAAACCCCAACCCGAAGCTGCGCCAGCCTGAGCCCACCGCCTGAGTGCAGGCCTCGAAGAATCCGGGAACCAGAACCAGTCCCAGCCATCCCACCAGCATAGCCGCAGCGAGCCAGATGGCTTGGTAGAAGTAGAATCGCGGTCGCGTGAACTGGCTCTTCCTGACGCGCACCTGGATGTCGCGCTTGCCGGCAATGGTAGCCCCGTCAGCAATTTCGACGTTTTTAAGGTGGCGCACGCGAGCGGTCAGGTTGCCACCCACTCGGGCCGTGCTAGGCAGCGTAAGGCTACCTCCGGCCATGGTCAGATCGCGACCGACACTGCCGCTCACCTCGGCATTGCCGGCGAAGAAGGTCGCGCTACGCTTCACTTCTCCCTCCAGGGTCACGTCACCGGCGCCAACCAGGATGCTGTCACCGACATGTCCACGGCTATCCACGCGCAAAGATTGCACCCAGCCATAGATGCTGTGGCCTAATTGGCCGTCCAGGTCGAGCGACTGCGAAAAATTGTAAATGCGGCCTTCCACGGTTCCGCTGACCACGGTTCTCTTGGCAAAACTGACCACGTCACCCTTAACAGTCCCGCGCACTTCCAGAGTCCGGGCGAAAACCAGCAAGTCCCCATTGACCACGCCTTCCATGCGCACATTGTTGCCGGCGGCCAATAGGGTGTCGTCCACAGTCTCGTTCGCCGCTACTGTGACAAACTCACCGTGACGCCGCTCCAGCGCAAAGCTGGGCAACGACATCGTAAGCAGCACGATCAGCAGGCGCAGGCCTGACTGCTGTAGCCGCCATCGGCGTCCCAGCAGCAGTGCGCCACCGCCCAACAGCAAAAAGAGCCCGCCAACCACAGCAGCATAATCAGCCAACATTGCAGTGCCTCCGTGTGCGAAGTAGTAGGAAAGGTTGAAAATCAGGTTCGTAAGACCATTTACG
>QIAS01000320.1:0-1968 GCA_003225615.1 Acidobacteriota bacterium
GGGATATATTCCGCCTCATAGCAGTAGCGAAGGAAGGACCTGAGGCGCTCGCGGACCTTGGCGCGGGTGTACGTAGATGGATACTGCTCCGGCCACGTAGCACAGAACTGAGTAAGCAGCTCGCGGCTGATGCCCTGGACGGTAAAAAGGCTAGTCCCTTCGCAAAAATCACGGAAGCGGGCCAACTCGCGGGAATACTTGCCGATGACCTTGGCCGTTATGCCCTGATTGCGTTTGTCCTGGAGAAATATTTCTATGGCATCAGTGAGCGATTTTGCCGTGTCCGGTTCACCATTAGAAGCCTTGCCGCTGAGTTGGTCTTCCAGCCCGCGCTTGAGGCGCTCAGCTTCGGCCCATGATCGTGTGCCTGCCTTCCGGCGAAACTGCCGTCCGCCCTGTGTCCAGCGGAGATGCTTCCGGCAATCACAGCGCTTGCAAAACTCATCCCCGGCATATTTGCAGCTTGCCGAGTGCCGGACGAAGATTGTAATTACGGGTGCGGGTGTGCTCACGGGCTTGCCCTCGTTTGCTACCTACCGAGGACAGTAAAGCACAAAATTAGCGCAGAATCCTAGATGCCATTGGTAACCTATTGAGAAAATTGCGGTTTAGAACTGGCGGAGTGATCGCTGCATATTGCACGCACTCGCCGCTGCGATAGAGCGGCCAAACGCGGACTCGCGATTGGAACCGACTACGTATGACCTAAGCTAGCGTGACTGTCTCACCTTGGCGGCTTTCGCCTTTTTGCCCGCGGACGAATGGCCATTCCGACTCGCATGGGAATGCCCATCCCGGCTCGCCAGCATTGAAACCCGCCGGATTTCCAGTTCCAGCGCTTTCGCGATTGTTTCTGATTCCCGTTCTCCTCGCGCCACCCGGCTCACGTACGACGGGTCGATTCTTAGTTTGCGGGCTACGCGGCTGTACAGCCCCCTGAAAAGCGAAGGCAGGCTATAGGGGGTCCCGTTACCATCCCGGCTAGAGCTATGGTTCATGACGCCCTTTCAGTTGTGCGATTCTGTATTTGGGTCCAAATCGTGACAACGTAACCTAAATGTTATAGCTTCCTTGTTAAAGAAGCAAGAACAACCGGGTGGAACAAAAATAGCTCTTCAAGGCGTCAGGCACTCGCAAGCCCATTCTTCTAACCTTGCGCCGGCCTGCCCCCTCTGGTGGGTAAAGTTCTTCACACTTTCCCGCGACTTTGCACTCGTTCTTGCGCTTGGCGCGGCTAGTCCTCGTCTTTTTCTCCTTTGTGGAGATGCTGCGCCAGATAGTTCTCAATTCCCATCTCCTCAATCGCGTGCAACTGGCCTTCCAGCCAGTCGATGTGATGTTCTTCGTCGAGCAGAATTTTCTCCAGCAACTCCCGTGATCCGTTATCGCCCGCCTGCACGCAAGTCTGAATCCCCGAATTCAAGCGCTTCACCGCTTCATACTCAAGATTCAAATCGTTCTGCAATTGCGCTTTAACGCTCTGCCCAATATTGATCTTGAAATAGTCGCTCATGTTCGGAGTACCGTCGAGCAGCAAAATTCGCTCCATTAATTTTTCCGCGTGCTGCATCTCTTCAATCGACTCCGCGCGGGTATGCTGCGCCATCCGCTCGTAGCCCCAGTTCTCGCACATTTCCGCATGCAGAAAATATTGGTTGATAGCTGTCAGTTCGGCTTTAAGAACCTGGTTCAGCAGGGCAATTACTTTGGAGTCGCCTTTCACGTGATCCTCTCATTTGCGCACGATTTTGAATTCAGCACTCAGCCCTCAGCCAAACTCGAATTCGCACAACCCGCCGCCATCGCGTCTCTGAATGTCTGAGCTGGGGCGCTTAGAACGTTGAAAAAATATAGTCTGGATTCCGCTGAAGGGCAACCACGGCATTCGCGGAGTAAGGTTAAGCCCAATTAGTTTACGGCGCGTTACTGTTGCCCTCCGACGGCCGGAAAGTCCCCGTCACGAATGGG
>QIAS01000320.1:1997-6391 GCA_003225615.1 Acidobacteriota bacterium
AGAGTCTCCCCATACTGGCACCATGCAACGTCAGATCGATGAGGCGGAGTACGTCCTGGCAGTTTTGTACCAGGTGAGAGACGAGGTCTCCACAAACCCGGAATTGTTCGATCCCGATGCTCAGAAACGAATTGATGAAACCAGCGCTCGCGTCCAGGACCTGCTGCAGTCGACTCGGTCGGAATTGATTAAATGGAACGTCGTGCACAAGGTCAAAGCCGCCTGACTCATATCGCTGAACATTTTCGTTTCCGAGGCTGTTGTAATCAGCGATTTCACAACTTGAGAGTCCCCGTTTTTCGCGGACAAGTCCGACCTCTGTCGTATCAATGCTGAGAGCTAAGAGCTGAATGCTGTAACTGCCGCTTCGCGCAGCCTACGAGGTTTTATCTGGCAGCACACTACTGGGAAGAGAAGCTGGAGTGGAAGTTGCCGAACCATTCGTCCCCGACGACGATTCACCCGTACCCGCCGCCTTTGCGTTGTTCTCCAAAACGCGGTGATTCAAACAATACAACGCCAGTTCCAAGCGGTCCGCGACCCCGAGCTTGTCATACACCTTGCGCAAGTAATTCTTGACGACTTGCTCCGTCGTCCCCACCCGCAAGGCAATTTCTTTGTTCTTCATCCCCTGAGTCACACAGGAAACGATCAGCGATTCTTTCGGCGTCAGTTGCACCTTCCTACGCGACGACGGAGGCCGGTTACCGTGCGTACGATACGCCTCCAACACCCAATTCACCGCTCGCCGCTCCAGCCACGGCTCGCCTTCAGCTACCCTGTGCAGGCACTCCAGCAGTAGTTCAGGCTCAACTTCCCGCGAAACGATGGCGTGGGCGCCGCGACGGAACAAATCCAGAGTCAGTTCCTCATTCGGCTCCTGAATCACGACCACCAGCTTGCAACCATTAACTTGTTTGAGGAGATCGGAAACTGCTTCGCTTGGGTTAGGCGCTAGAGCCGCTTCAAAAATCAGGATGTCGGCGGAAAATTTGCTGGCTGCCGACATGGTCTGGGCCAGGGTTTCTGCCTGCCCTACCACCCGCACGTCATCTTCCAGGGCAAATATCTTGCGCAATCCCGCGCGGAAAATGGCCTGCGAGTCGGCCAGGATCACGCGCAAAGGCTGTGCTTTACCTTCGCCGTCATGCGGCTGCTCGACCTTCTCCGGCACGCCAACTGGAATGCTCGCCATCAGTTACCTTCCGCCTCTAACGGCGGTCAAAACGATATTCGTCGATGACCACGCCCACCCCGTGCCGGCCATCTTCGTCAAAATTCCGCACCACGCGCCCCCGGCAATCAAGCTGCACATCGGTGTCTGCGCCCATCACTTCGGCAGGCAGTGAAATCGTGAAATCCACCATCGAGCCCACCGGCATCTCCGCGTCCACTTCAAACAACACTCCATTAGCGGAGATATTTTGCGTTTCCGCAGACCGCCGCCCCGTTTCCGATTTCAGCGCCACCGGCAGCTTCAGCGGAAAACGTGCTGCGCTCTGCATGTCGTTGTACTGCTTCCGCCCCTTAGTGTTTTCCAGCATCTCTTTGTCGCCCGTTTTCCCTGAATCTCCCGGAGACAAATCCTTCTTCCTGGAACCCTCGTTCTCTTGGTCGTACTTGGACATTCGACCGCAGCTTACACCCCGGAATCAGGCATGCAAAGTTACCGAAGTCATGGAACCTGAGCAGCCAAAGCAAAGCAGGTCAGGGACTTACGGGTGACCGCCCACTCCATGCCCGTAATCACCGAGCACTTGGCAATTGGCACTTAGTATTTAGCTGGGGGGCTGTCTCGATGAAGAGTCTCAGAGACCTGAAAGTCTGGGAAAACGCGCACAATTCATCGCTATCCTGATGCAGGAACTCGCAAGGGAACTGAAAATTCGGAACACCTTTTCCACCAGGTCTGATCACTGGAAACGGGAGCTGGTTCGAGCCTCAACTAGGAGCCGCAAAATATCCCGTCTGCCTTCCCAGACTGCAGTGTCGGACGCCGTATAACCGTATGCGTCTTGGGCATTCACGTCAGCTCCCGACCGTATAAGGAGCTGGACCATCTCTGCGCGACCGGCTGCTACAGCACACATCAGTGCAGTAGAGTGGCTCCCGACTTGCCTTTCGTTTACATAATGCCCGCTAGAAAGCAGAGTCCGCACACGTTCTACGTCTGTCGTCATGGCAGCTTCCATCAGATCCTCAGGATTGGGGTCATTGAACTCCAGCTGTCCGACCGTAACCAAATAGGGCTTTGAGCCGACTAGCCCTACTGGCACGCTTCCCTTCCCTCTTGGTATCCCCGATTGCTGAAGTTTTACTGCCAAGTTCTCATTTAGCTCGGTGGTGAGAAGACTGCGCAAATTGTCGTCAACTATCGGCTGCAGTGTTTTTATGTCAACCATCTTCTTGATTTCGACCTTCGGGTTCCAGTAGATTTCAACATAGTAGCCGCTACCAGAGTAGACTTTACCGCTTGGCGAGATTGCTTCTCGAAACCAAACGAGAAAACCCAAACCGCACAGAATCACACAACCAAGAACGATGTAGCCGACTTTTAATCGCGGTGCCATTTTGGAATATCTCTACGCACTCTATAGATCGCGTCCGGATCGCCAGCAAACTCGATCTTCTGCTTGCCCGAGATTTACATTATCTTCCTGAAACAAACTACGATCGCCTGAAAAACGAACTGCTCATAGTAAGAAAAATGCTCACCGCACTCCTCCAAAATATAGACGCAGACCGAATGGCAGCCAACATGTGAGCACAACGCCATGCGCTGAATGAAAACGTTCCTAACCCCACGCCGGCCAAATGCTAACTGCCAAGTGCTAACAGCCTTTAGAATTTCGTCACTTCCGTAAAATTAAACTCCCGCACTTTCATCGCCGGCACCACCATATCGAACGATTCCTCTCCGCTCGCCCGCACCGGCGTTCCCATCTCCTGCACATTGGAAAGCATGTGGATGAGGCTCTCGTTGAACCGAAAATTGCGCACCCCGTACTGGATCTTGCCATTCTCCACATAAAACGTGCCGTCGCGCGTCATTCCGGTGAGGATCTTCTCGTACGGATCGACTTCGCGGATGTACCACAAACGCGTGACCAGCACTCCCCGCTCGGTCGACCCAATCATCCGCTCAATGGTTTTAGGATCCTGCGGCGCACTGAACACGATGTTCATTGGCGCCTCCCCCATTTCGTTCGGAATCGGAAACCCGTGTCCCGTAGGCTCAATCGGCCCGACTTTGTCCTTGTACTCCGACTTCTTCATCTTCTCCGCTGTCGCGCGCGCATACACCAGCCGTTTCACATTCCCGTTTTCCACCAACTGCACCCGCTGCCGGGGCACGCCCTCGCCATCGAACGGCGCGCCCGACTGAAGAGGATGAGCCACATCGTCCGTAACGTTGATATTTTTTCCGAACAACTGAGTGCCCACCCGGTTATTCAGAAAGGAACGCTGATCAAGAATCGCCAGCCCGCCAAAATCGAAAAACATGAACCCGACAATGTCCAGCACAGCCGCTGGCTCCAGAATGACCGTGTACTTCCCTGCCGCAATCTCCCGAGGGCTGGCCGATTCCAAAGCTTTCCGCGCAGCAATCTCCCCCAGCACGACTGCATCCAGATGAGCCACATTCGGCGAATTGGATTTCTGCCATCCCGAAGAATCCCCCGCCAGCATGGTGACGGAAATTTCCGCCGAAGTCTGCGTATGCCAGGCGCTAAGCCCGGCCGAGTTGAAGATCCCCTCCACCGCCTCCGAACTCGAGAAGATACCGGCCGCCGTGAGTTTGTGCCGCTGTGCCACCCCCACCATCTTCGCCACGCCCTGCGCCCGTTGCTCGGGAGTAACCGCAGCCGTCTGTTCAAAATAACGAGAGGGAATGGCCTGTGGGGAGCGGGCATTCCTGCCCGCGATGTCCGCCTCCCGGCTGTCGGGCACCGGCAAAAGATCCGCATCCGGATGTTGAACCTTGGCAATATTCTCCGAAGCGTGCACCACCCGCTTCAGACTCTCATCATCCAGCTTGTTGGTGCTGGCCCGAGCCGTCCGTCCCCCAAACACCGTACGAACCGAGACGCCATAATTCTCTTCCGCAACATTCTGATGAATCGTGTTATTCGCAAACCGCGTGAGCGCGCTCTTCCCTCCATAAAAGAGCGCCTCCACCTCGTCCGCAGTCGAGTACTTCCTGATCTTCGCGAAAGCCGCGCCAGCCTGATCTCTTGTCAGCATGAAAGGTTTGAAAGGTTTGAGATTTCTCCGTGTCTCGTTGTCTCCGTGGTGATCAATTTCCTTTATAAGCAGAACCAACTTTTACATTCCTGAACCGCGACGGAGCCGCCCCGTGCCCCGTCCCCATCACCTGCTGTGGCTGCCCCTTC
>QIAS01000321.1 GCA_003225615.1 Acidobacteriota bacterium
CGCGGCCGACGTCTTTCACGCGCACCAATGTTCCGTCGCGGTTGGTTTTAAGAATGATGTTTTCGAATTCGGTCGATTCCGTAAGCCGTCCAATCGCCCGCACGCTGATCTGAAATGCCTGCCCCGGCTGCACCGGAGGCTGTCCTACCTGGCCGGCCGCCACTTCGACGTTCTGTTCTGAAAGCGCATTGACCACGTCCGGCGCAGTCAGACCGCGACCCGCCATGCGCACCGGGTCCAGCCACAGCCGCATGGAGTATTTACGTTCGCCAAATATGAAAACATCCGCCACTCCGGGCACACGCTTCAGAGAGTCCCGGACGTAAACGTCCAGGTAGTTGCTCATAAAAAGCGGATCGTAGCGGCCGTCGGGGGAGTAAACGGCGGCGCCGAATACGAAGTTGTTGGAAGCTTTGGTGGTAGTGACGCCGGTGGTCTTGACGGCGGCCGGCAACCGTCCTAGCGCTGTGTTCACGCGGTTCTGAATATCGACTGCGGCCAGGTCCGGGTTCCGGTTCAGGTCGAAGGTAGCGGTAATCTGGCTGGAGCCGTCATTGCTGCTGGAGGAAGTGACGTACTTCATTCCCTCCGCACCGTTGATTTGCTGCTCCAGTGGCTGGGTAACGGCTGTCTCCACGGTTTGGGCGCTAGCGCCATTGTAGAAACTAGTCACTGAAACCTGGGGAGGCGCCAAATCTGGAAACTGCGCAATGGGCAGCGTGGGAATCACCACGGCTCCCGCCAAAATGATCAGCAGGGCGCAGACTGTGGCAAAAACCGGACGCCGTATGAAGAAATCGACAAACATGGTAGCTGGTAGTCAGTAGCTAGTAGCTGGTAGCTAGTAGCTGGTAGCTAGTAGCTAGTAGTCGGTGCTATTAGCTGCTGCTTTCCTGCGGTATGACTGGTGCTCCGTCAACCAGGAACTGCGTTCCGGAAACAATTACCTTGTCTCCAGGCTTGATTCCGTCCAGCACAACATAATCATTGCCTGCCATCTGGCCCACCTTGAGCGGCTTCTGGCGTGCCACGTAGGAGCCGTTCTTATCCGGTTCGGCAACGAAGACGAAGAACTGTCCGCCAATGCGCGATACCGCCAAAACCGGCACGACCGGATTCTTTTGCGTGCCCCACACCACCCGCGCCCGAATAAATTGCAACTGGCGCAACATCTCCTTACCGCTCCCGATCCTCGCCTTAACCAGCACGGTTTGGGTGGTATTGTCTACCTCCGGCGAAATGAAACTGATAAGGCTCTCGGCGATGACATTGCCTGCCCCATCCACGACCTGCACCGGTATATTCATGTGCAGTTGCGCCGACCGTTCTACTGGCACGTACACGTAGACTTCGAGGCTCCCGGGCTTATCTACGGTGGTGAGCATGGTGGATGTGGTCACGCGATCTCCCACATGCACGGGAATGTCGCCGACGATGCCGCTCCAAGGCGCGTCTACCTTGTAATAGTGGAGTTGCACCTGTTGCTCATGGACTTGCGCATCCAGCGACTGCAACTGGGCTTGCGCGGCTTCGAGCGCTGTCCTGGCCTGATCGAGTTCCTGTTTGCTCACTACGCCCGCGGCAAAGAGCGAACTGGTTCGCCTATATTGCTCTTGCAAAAACTTCAGGTTGGCTTCCTGCGCCGCCCGCGTGTCTTGCTGGCTTTTCACCGTGGCCTGTTGCTTGGAAGGATCGATCTGCACCAGCGGAGTTCCCTCCGCCACACGGTCTCCGGAGTGCACATAGATCTGGACAATTTGCCCCTCCACTTGGGGCATGATGATGGCCGAGGCGCGCGACTTCAAGGTCGCGACATAATCCGTGGTGTCGCTTACCGGAACTGACTGCGCAACCTGCACCTTGACCGGCATCGCGGGCGGACCTTGGGGACCGGCTGCCTTGGGATCCTTATTACAGCCTGCCGCCAGGAACATCAGCGCCGACGTTGCACACAGCAGAAACTTCCGAACGAACTCCTGCCAAGGGTGGCGAAATCGGGCTTTAGAAATGGAAATCACTCGACTCATATGACTTTGAAAATCTAGTAACGAACCGCAAGGGCAGTGATTTCCTGCCGAGTGAAGGTTTAACCATGGCCTACGGAACGACAGCTTATCGCAAATCCGGCTTAAACTTACCGGAATTCACAAACAGCGGCCTGGCTGACGGGGCAGAATGTCGCGAAGGCTGAGCCGTGCCGATTTGCGACGCGAGTTTCAACGCGGGTTTTGCGTCCTGACACCCTTGATGAGCAACCAGAAGCCGAGCGGCACCTCGAAAGCGGCCATTGGTATCCAGAGGTATGACGTGACCGGGCCCGTCAAGAATCCGGCGAGTTGCAGGGGAAGGCCTACCACGAGAAGGACTGAGGCAACAACGCCGAGCCAGGCCAGTGAAACGGGGATTGTGCGGCCCCGGAGGAACAGATACGAGAACAGAGTGCTGCCCATGGCGAACAAGACGGCGGGCATAATCCAGTTGGGACCAGCAAGAAGGTAGGTGCCGAGCACCTGCAATGTCACAAGATCCGGCGCCGTTCGCCCGGCTGATGTCCCGAGCCACAGCATTTCCAACGTTGCGCGAGTGGATATGGCGCCGAGCAAACCCTCGCCAACGCGAAAGATTAGAGCCAGCATGGCCAAGTCTGAGTCCTGGTCGCGCGTGATCGCGTACAGCGTCACGGCGAGCACTAATGCACACACGGCTTCGAGTAAGCCGAGGATAATGGTCAGGCGTAGCTGGAGCACATGCTGCGCGATGCTCGCAAACTTTGCAGTGATCCCTTCGCCGCGGGTCGCTTGGCTGAACAGGACCATGCCGGTGATTCCGGCCGCGATGTAAAAGAGAAAAGCGAAGCCAGCGATCCTTGCATTCGTTTTGTGGGTCATGTCGATTCCTGGACAGCCAATATAGCGCGACCGTCTTGGACCTTGAGAGATACGGGAATGTATGCCTCCAAGTTCCTATTTTCAACGTATTAGAGTAGACGGCATGATTTAGCTTCCAGGCCAGGTCGCGAGGGGGTGGGAATTCCAAAACCTAATGTGCAGAATGGTTTAGGGGCGGCGTGATTTTGCAACCTCTTGCATACGGCGTTCTTCCGCCGTAACCAGGACGTACAAGAGGCCGAAAGCCGCAAAGACGATCAATACCGAAAACAACATGAGCGGTTCCAAGAGCCTAACTGTAGACCTCTCTCCAGAGCCGCTCAAGCTAACTTTGGTACCAAGGCCGTAACATTCGAAGGACATCGCCGGGGGTAAACAATGTGTTATGCGTGACATATTTGCAGACCAGCTACAGCGCATCTGCATCTCTGTTAAATTGTTCCCGCCATGAAACCTGTGCGCAGTTTCGCCAGCGATAATAACGCCGGCATCCATCCTGAGGTCCTCAAAGCCATCGCAGCAGCGAATGAAGGCCACGTGGTTGGCTATGGGGACGACCCGTACACCGAGTCCGCCATCCGGAAATTTCACGAGCACTTCGGTTCCGATATCGCGGTTTTCTTCGTCTTCAATGGCACCGCAGCCAACGTGCTTGGGCTGAAAGCCCTGACCGACTCCTACCATGCGGTGATTTGTACCGAGGCCGCGCACATCTACAACGACGAGTGCGGGGCGCCGGAGAAATTCACGGGCTGCAAACTTATTCCGATTCCTACTTCGGACGGCAAGCTTACGGTCGAGATGATTGGGCACGCTTACCATGGGATTGGCGACCAGCACCATGTGCAGCCACGGGTCGTCTCTATTACGCAATCCACGGAAATGGGCACTGTGTATCAGCCTGAGGAGATTCGCGCGCTCGCGCAATTCGCGCACCAGCACGAAATGTTCCTGCACATGGATGGTGCGCGCATCGCCAACGCCGCCGCCAGCCTGGGTCAAACGTTGCGACAAGCTACCCGCGACCTGGGGGTGGACGTCCTTTCCTTTGGAGGGACAAAAAATGGTGTAATGGGGGCCGAGGCGGTGGTGTTTCTCAACCAGCAGTTAATTCAGCAGCGAAATTTGCAGCAGACTTTCCTCTACGTGCGCAAGCAAGGAATGCAACTGGCTTCCAAGATGAGATTCATCGCCGCGCAGATGGAGACTCTGCTCACCAGCGATCTTTGGCTTAGCAACGCGCGCCACTCGAATCGCATGGCCAAGCTGCTGGAAAAGGAAGTCAGCCTGATTCCCAAGATCAAGGTGGTTTACAAAGTCGAGGCCAATGGAGTTTTCGCGGAAGTCCCTAAATCCGCTATTGCACGATTGCAGGAGCGCTACTTCTTTTATGTTTGGAACGAAGAGCAAGGCGTGGTGCGCTGGATGTGCTCGTTCGATACGACGGAAGGAGACGTGAAGGAGTTTGCCAAGTTCCTGCGTGAGACGGTCAGCCGTTAAGGGCGTCCCGGTTCATGGGCAAGTTCGCCTATTCCTGCTGTAGTAATTTGCCGAGCGTCGGCTTGTGCTTCTGCTTCTCCTGCTTCTTTCGCTTGCGAGTCGGCACTACCCGAGCGGCAGGTGGAGTCCCAATCTTATCCCGGGCCGCTATGCTGCCATATTTAATACGACAGTTATGCAATAATTGTTATTGCCAACTGAACGGGGTAGCAACGAACGACTACGATGGAAGAACGCGACTTTTACGACGAGCGACCAGAGAAGAAGCAAGCGACCCTGAACTGTCCGCACTGCCATCAGCCGGCCGAGTACGAACTCACGTGGCTGGTGCGGACCAAGAAAAGAAATCTTCCCCCGCGCGCCGACGAGCGTGATCGCGCCCGCTTCGCCAAGGCACGTTCTTACATGATCCGCAAAGACGACCTGATGGCCTGCAAGAACCTGCGCTGCCGCAAGCGGTTTGAGATCTCCGGCGTGCAGTCTGTGGTGTTCACCGACTAAAATTCGCTCCCCATCTATCCACTCATTTATACTTACCGGTTTCCCCCTGCGCACTCTGAAGCCGCAGGATGCAAGGAGTCACATTTGAAGGTCCTGGTCTGCATGAAGCAGGTTCCCCAGAAAGACGCGCCACTCAAATGAAATGAGGCCGGTACCTGGATTCGCGAGGACGTTTCCTACGAGGTCAACGAGCCCGACGCTTATGCGCTTGAGGAGG
>QIAS01000322.1:0-1830 GCA_003225615.1 Acidobacteriota bacterium
TGAAGCGGTAATAACAGAAGTCGGCAGTGACTACGTCGGGAGTGGTGCGCTCCTCGGTTTCCGCTACACAGAGCGCAGCCTTGTGGCTACGCAGGTTTTCGTAGGTCTCGTCGGTAAGCCACGATGGATGGCGGAATTCGAAAGCGGCGTGAAGGCCCCGCGGCAAAGTATTCAAGAACTTCTGCAGCAGTTCCCTATCCGACTTCAGGTTCGGCGGAAGCTGGAACAGGACCGGGCCGAGCTTCTTTGCGTGTGCCAGATTTTCGATTGTGCCTAGAAAGCGTTTTACAAATTCATCAGTCTCTTTGAGACGTTTTATGTGAGTGATCACCTGGTGGGCCTTTATACCGAAGCGGAAATGTTCGGGCGTTTCCGCAATCCATTTCTGGACGGTGGTGTCTTTGAGCAGTTGGCGGAAGCTGAAGTTGACTTCCACCGTGTTCAGTTGGCTGGCGTAGTAGGTAAGAAAATTTTTCTTTGGATAGGCCCATCCGGAGGTGCCGGCAAAGAATTGCGCCATAGTGGTCGGGAACGAGTCCGAAGCGCGAATTATATCCTGCGGCGTTTCTTTCCCGGTGGGGCGCTCTGGCGCGAAGACTTGGACGCCTTTTTCCTGGCTGATGACGCTTTGGTTTTCGGGCGGGAATTGCCTCTGATCTCGGCTTGGGCGGCAATTTCGACGGCCTCGGGTTCGGGCGCCGCCGCGGCCAGCTTGCCTAAATCCGGCAACTTCTGTTTAAGCTTCAGCACGGGTTCGAAAAGATCTCCCAACTTGTCCACGCGCTCCAACACCTGCGGTGCTTCAAAGACGAGCAGGCTTGGATCTTTTTTCCTCAACGTGCGTTCCACTTCTTCCCAGGTCACCGGGGTGGAAACTGTGGGCCGTTCGCGGGCGCGCAGCGAATACACGGCAATGGTGGTCTTGTGCTCGTCGTTCTGGCTCCAGTCCACAAAAACTTTGTTGATACGTAGGGCCTTCTTCATGTCGGACACGATCAAGTCCCGGTGCTCCTGCTCCAACAGGCGTGCGAGGGCGTGGGCAAAGGGCTTGGTCTGGCCGTAGCTGGTGGGCGTATTGAGGGGCACGTAAATTTGCAGGCCCTTGGACCCTGAAGTTTTCGGGAAACTTTCGAGCCCGAAGTGATGGAAAATCTCGCGCACCCACAAACCAACCTGGGCACACTGAACTATGTTGGCGGGCGGCCCGGGATCGAGATCGAAGACAATCATCGTGGGCGATTCGATTTTCTTCGCCAGCGAGAGCGATGGATGCAGCTCGAGTGAAGCCAGATTCGCTACCCAGACCAGCGTCGGCAAATCGTTGGCCAGGATGTAATTCACGTTGCGATTATTTCCATAGCTCCAGATGGGGGCTGTCTTCACCCAGTCGGGCCGATGCATGGGAGCGTTTTTTTCGAAAAAGAACTCGTGGTCGACGCCTTCGGGATAGCGTTTCATGGTGACGGGGCGATCTTTCAGATGGGGCAGCAGCACGGGTGAAATGCGCACGTAGTAGTCGAGGACCTGGCCTTTGGTGAACCCCGCGGGATAAAGTACCTTGTCCAGATTGGAGAGCTTTAGGTGTTTGCCTTCGATATCGACTACCTGCGAAGTAGCCACGGTCCCTCTCTTATCGTACGCAGGCTACCTTGCCGGCGCTTCGAGAGTTCTGAGATGTTCGGAGGCTTAGTATAGTTGCGCTGCGAGTCTATGGGTAATTAACGTGCGCAGTGCCGTACCAACACAGGCTATGTTGACGGCAGTGGCCATTACGGCCCGATTGCGCGTTTGACAACTCCCTTTGTTCCCACGTAACTTCGATTTCTTCCT
>QIAS01000322.1:1862-9231 GCA_003225615.1 Acidobacteriota bacterium
ACCGCACGATACGCACTTCATTAGCCGTTCTTTTTCTGTTTTCCGCGCTGGCTGCCGCGCAGGACCTGGCGGCTTTCGAGAAGCACACTACCCTCAAGACGCTGCCGAACGGTCTGACGGTGGTGATTTACGAGCGGCCAGAGGCTCCCGTGTTCTCGTTCTTTACGCATGTGGACGCCGGTTCTGTGCAGGATCCTCTGGACAAGACCGGGCTGGCGCACATGTTCGAGCACATGGCTTTTAAGGGAACGGACAAGATCGGGACCAAGGATTACGCCGCGGAAAAGGTCGCTTTGCAGAAGGTCGAGATGGCCTACGCTGCCTATCTGGGGGAGCGTGATAAGCGACTGGGCCGTGATGAGGCGAAACTCAAGCAGTTGGAAAAGGCCTGGAAGGATGCGATTGCAGAGGCCGACAAATACGTTAAACCCAACGAATTTGGTCAGATCGTGGAGTCACAAGGGGGTGAGAGCATGAACGCCTTCACCAACCATGATGAGACGGCCTATCACTATTCCTTCCCGGCGAACCGGCTGGAGTTGTGGGCTTACCTGGAGTCTGAGCGCTTCCTTCATCCCGTGATGCGGCAGTTCTATGACGAGCGCAACGTGGTGATCGAAGAGCGGCGCATGCGAACCGACAGCAATCCGATTGGGCGGCTGCTGGAGCAATTCATTACCGCAGCTTTCCAGGCCAGCGAATATCACCGGCCCACAATAGGGTGGATGGCGGATCTAAATTCCTTCTCGGCAACCGATGCAGAAAAATTTTTCCATGAGTACTACATCCCTTCGAACATGGTGGTGGCAGTGGCAGGAGATGTGAAGGCGGCAGAGGAGATGCCCATTAACGAGAAATATTTTGGCCGGATTCCCTCCCACGAAAAGCCCGACGAGAGGGACACTACCGAGCCGCCGCAGAAGTCGGAGCCGCGTGGTGCTGCATGAAATGGCGCAGCCGCTTTATCTTGAGGGCTATCACCGGCCTGACTACCTGAGCAAAGACGATGCGGTCTACGACTCGATTGCCGACCTGATGTCGAATGGGCGCACTTCGCGGCTTTACCGCGCGCTGGTTCGCGACAAAAAGATTGCGTCTGACTCAGCCGGTTTTAGCGGGCTGCCGGGGATAAAGTATGCCCACTTGTTTGCCTTCTATGCTTTTCCGCTTCCCGGGCATACACCTCAGGAGATGGAGGCGGCGATTCGCGCGGAGGTGGAACGGCTAAAGAAAGAAGATATCAGCGACGAGGAACTGAAAATGATTAAGACACGCGCCAAGGCGAACCTGATCCGGGGATTGGCGGATAACGCAGGTTTGGCCCAGCAGCTTGCCATTTACCAGACACGTTACGACGATTGGCGGGAACTGTTCCGTTCCGTGGACCGGATCGATAAGGTCACCAAAGCGGACATCCGGAGGGTGGCTAATCAGACTTTTACTCCCGAGAATCGCACAGTCGGAATTATCGAAACCGTAACCCGAGCCGCAGGTGCGCCGGGAGGTGAGCAATGAAAAGGTTTCCTCTCTTTTCGGCGTTCATGTGTGCAGTGTTAATCAGCTTCGCGTTTGTGCCCGCCGCGGCTGCGCAAGCCACCGATTTGCAGCAGATTAAGATTCCACCGCTGCCTGCCTTTCATCCCAGGGAGCCAAAACGAATCCAATTGCCGAATGGGATGGTCATTTTTCTGCAGGAAGATCACGAACTTCCTTTAATTGATGGCACGGCTCGCATCCGCGGCGGCTCGCGGGAAGAACCAGCTAACAAGGTGGGGCTGGTCGAACTCTATGGCGAAGTCTGGCGCACGGGAGGAACCAAAACTCAGACCGGCGATCAACTTGATGATTTCCTGGAAGCTCGCGCCGCCAAGGTTGAGACAGCCGGCGGCGTGGATTCGACAAGCATTGGATGGTCGTGCCTGAAAGGCGACTTCGACGATGTTTTCAAGATCTTCCTTGAACTGCTGCGCGAACCCGCATTTCGTCCAGAGAAACTTCAACTAGCGCAAGGCGAAGCCTTCGATGCCATTTCGCGGCGCAATGACAATCCCGCGCAAATCACCTCTCGGGAAGCCCTGAAGCTTGCCTACGGCGCCAACAATCCTTACGCGCGCGTGCCGGAATACGCCACCATCGCCGCGGTCACGCAGCAGGATCTGGTGAACTTGCATAAAGACCACCTCTATCCCAATGACATCATTTTGGGCGTGGTGGGTGACTTTGATTCGGCGCAGATGGAAGCTCGCTTACGCCAGGAGTTCGGTTCTTGGGCCAAAGGTCCGGCCTGGCAAAAACCCAATATCCCATTTCATCCCGCCAAACCGGGCTATTACCTGGTTGAAAAGAAAGATGTGAACCAGAGCAACATTCGCATGGTGGGGCTGGGCACGAGCCGCGACAATCCCGACTACTACCCCATCGAGGTTTTCAACGAAGCGTTTGGCGGTGGCTTCTCGTCGCGCTTGTTCCAGGACATTCGCACCAAACGCGGCTTGGCCTACGGAGTAGGCGGCGGAGTGGGCACGGCGTTTGATCATCCCGGCGTTACACGCATCGCCATGGGCACAAAAAGCGAGACTACCGTAGAAGCCATCCAGGCGCTTTATCAAAACATCGACGATCTACAGAAAGACCCAATCGGCGACGAGGAACTGAAAAAGGCCAAAGACTCCATTCTGAATTCGTTCATCTTCAACTTCGATACTCCGGAAAAAGTGTTACACGAGCGTATGGCCTACGAGTTCTACGGGTACCCGGCTGATTTTCTGGAGCGCTATCGAGCCGGCGTTGAAAAGGTAACCACTGCGGACGTCGCCCGCGTGCCACCCAAGTACATTCACAAGGAGCAATTTCCCGTGCTGGTGGTGGGCAATCCGGCGGAGTTTGACAAGCCGTTGACTTCGCTCGGGCCGGTTACTCCGATCGACATTACGATTCCGCCACCACCGGCAGAGAAAGCGGGACAGTGAGCGCAAGCTCGCGTCCATCTCGGTGACCCACTGAGTTAATAGTTAAGTCATCCGCCAGGGACGTATATCGGGCGGACAAGGCCATTATTCAGTTTTCCCGCTACCGGCAGGAAAATCAAGATTGACCGCGCTGGACACGTCCCAAATCAGCAAAGGGTTGGCACGGAGGTATCGGGTATTCTCGGCTTTACAACACTAGGCATGTTTGAAATCAAGATCGATTACCGCGACAGCTTGGTAGAATTCGTCTTCGATAAGCAACGGTTCTGCCGATAGTTAAGGTCCTCCAGAGCGGTAACTTCCGTAACCTTCCCACGCTGACCCAAGTTGATTACCTGTTCCGGCCCCGGATACGCTTGTGATAGTGTTGAAAGTACCCCATATTCTCTAACTCTGGACTGATCTGTGGCCTCCGTTTCTTCGAAACGCAAGCCGGGTATTTACGTCGCTTGGAAGACCTTCACCTGCCGCAGCGTGCTGCTGATTGGGTTGGCGGGTTTCTTGATTTTTGCAGCGGCGTTGCACTTCGTGTTTCCGCAGTTTACGGAAAACGGGGTCAAGGCCGTCAGCAAACTGGCCAACGTGCTGATGGAGCGCATCGCGGGCGCAGCCCCGGGACCCGATAGAGCAGGATTAGGAGTTTCGCAGCAGGCGCACTTTACTGCGCTCGATGGCACCGTACGAGTGAAAAAATCCAGCAGCAACAGTTGGGTGAACGCCGCTTACGCACTCCCCCTCGAAAAAGGCGATGTAGTGCAGACCGGTTCGGAAGGCATGGCCAAGGTGGTGTTTAACGATGGCACAAACTACACGGTGAAACAGGACTCGCTGATCGTGATTGAGGAGAACTCGTCCAACGACCGGCAGCAGACCAACGTCTCCGTCGCAGTCAGCACCGGAACGGTGGATCTGACCACCGCTACCTACGTGCAAGGGTCTAAATCGCAAGTCATCGTGCAAGGCGCTACCGCTTCGCTGGCCCCGGAAAGCGCGGCTGTAGTGCATAATGACCCCAAGGCCGACCAGCATGAAATCCTGCTTAAAAAAGGCAGCGGCGAAATTTCGCGTAATGGCGAGGTGGTTCGGCTCTCCGATTGGGAGAAGGTCAGCTTCCAGTCAGAGTCGCATGGCCAAGTTGAAGGAAATTGGGCCGCCTACCCCAATCTCCCCGGCCAACATGATGCCGATTTTTATCTCGGGCGAGAACAAAGCAATAGAATTCTCCTGGACCCCAATGGCCAACGCGGTCGGTTACCGTCTGCGAGTTTCCAGGAACCCATTTTTCTCTTCCACGCTGGTGGATAAGAAAGTGCCGACCGCCGATGTAACCGTCACCGGCCTAGGGGAAGGTGCGTACTACTGGCTGGTGCAGTCCTATGATGCCGACGGCAAGGAATCGCTGGAGAGCGAAAAGAACCGCTTTACCGTAATTCCCAAGGGCAAGAGCGCAGTCGCGATCAATCTGGAGCTGAATCCTTTTGTCCAGCATGGGCATGTCATTGAAGTGCAGGGTAAGACGGAAGTTGGGGCGCGGGTGATGGTGAATGGCAGAGAAGTGCCGCTGATTGGGACGGACGGCACGTTTCACTACTTCACGCCGCCGTTGCCCGCCGGGGAAAGTATGATTACGGTCACAGCGCAGAATTCTCAGGGCGGAGTCAATACGCAGCAGAAGAAGGTCGTGATTCAGTAGTGGCTAGGAAAGACCTCCGGGAGGGCACGGACTTTAGTTTCCGGTCTCAACCGAGGACATCACATAGAATTGGGACAACGTGATTCGCTCCGGAATAGACTGGCCGCAGCTGGATAGATCACGGTCGACATAAAGTAGAGAGAGACGTTACACCATGTCATCTAACGGATTTCACTCGAGCGCATCACGCTTTCACAATCTGAGGTCTCTCTTCAGTATCTTTTCGAGCGACCTGGCCATTGACCTGGGCACAGCCAACACCCTGGTATACGCGCGCGGCAAGGGTATTGTGGTCAATGAACCCTCCATCGTGGCTTTGAACAAGAACACCAACGAAGTGGAAGCCGTGGGCAAGGAAGCCAAAGAGATGCTGGGACGTACGCCCGGCAACATTGTGGCTATCAAGCCTATGAAGGACGGCGTGATCGCGGACTTCAAAGTCACCGAGAAAATGTTGAACTACTTCATTCAGAAGGCGCATAACCGCAAGATGCTGGTGCATCCGCGGATTGTGATCGGGGTGCCTTCTGAAATCACGCAGGTAGAAAAGCGCGCGGTCATGGACTCGGCGTATCGCGCCAAAGCCAGCGAAGTGCACCTGGTGGAACAGGCCATGGTGGCGGCAATTGGCGCTGGGCTGCCCATTACCGAGCCCAGCGGCAACATGGTTGTAGATATCGGTGGTGGCACTACCGACATTGCGGTAATTTCGCTTAGCGGCATCGTCTACTCGCGTTCCGTGCGTATGGCCGGCAACCAGATGGACGAAGCCATCATGAACTACCTGAAGCGGAAATATAACCTGCTGATTGGCGAGCGTACCGCGGAACAGATTAAAATTGAAATAGGTAGTGCTTATCCGCTGGATAAGCCGCTGACCATGGAGATCAAGGGCCGCAACCTGATTGAAGGCGTCCCCAAGACCATTACCGTCGATGACAGCGAGATCCGTGAAGCATTGAGCGAGTGCGTTTCCACCATCATGAATGCGATCCGCGTGGCGCTGGAGCGCACCCCGCCCGAGCTCTCCGCTGATATCAGCGATCGAGGCATAGTGCTGACCGGGGGCGGCGCCTTGCTGAAAAATCTGGATAAGCGTATTCGCGAGGAAACCGGGCTGCCGGTCTCGATCGCCGATGACCCGCTCTGCAGCGTCGTCCTGGGCACGGGCAAGATGCTCAGCGATTTCAAGCTGCTGAGAAAAATTTCGATCGAGTAGTCAGGAGTCAGTAGTCAGGAACCGGTAGTCAGCAAGAGATTGCGCAATTGGTTACAGTCTTTTTCTTAGCTTCCGAGTGCACTCTCGTCTCCCTAACTGCTGACTTCTGACTATTGACTCCTGACTACTTTTTTATGGAATCCGTCCTTGGCCGATATCGCAACCTGATCATCCTGGTCGGAGTACTGTTTCTGCAAGTGCTCGGGCTGGCGGTGCAGGTCAAGCGGAATGCGGAAAACGAATCCAGCCGGTTAATTCGCATCTGGACGGTTAGCGCGGTCACTCCCTTTGAAAAAACCCTGGTCTGGATTCAAACCTCCACCGGAAACATCTGGCACAACTATTTCTATTTGCGGGGAGTCCGCGCGGAGAACCGTGAACTGAAGGCGGAAATCGAGCGGCTTCGGCTGCAGCAGGTTCGCCTGACCGAAGATGCCGAGCAGGCGCGGCGTTTGCAGGCCTTGCTGGCATTCAAGGAACAATTCATTTCGCAGACCGTGGCCGCCCAGGTCATCGGCTCCAGCGGCAGCGAGCAGTCTCGTTCTGTTTACATTGACAAGGGCACTCGCGAGGGAATCAAGCCGGACATGGCCGTGATCACCGCGGACGGCGTCGTGGGAAAGGTTCTGCGTGTCTTTCACTCTACGTCGCTGGTGCTTCTGATTGATGACCAGAGCAGCGGTGTTGGTGCGCTGCTGGAAAAATCACGCGTCCAGGGCGTGCTGAAGGGAACACCCTCCGGTGAAGTCATATTAGAAAAAGTGACCAGCGATGAGCTGGTGCAAGCCGGAGAACCCGTGTTGACCAGCGGCGGCGACCGCATTTTTCCCAAGGGTCTGCGCGTGGGTACCGTGAGCAAAATCTCGTCAGGGGCAGACCTTTTTTTGAACATTCGCGTGAAGCCGGCGGCGAACCTCAGTAAGTTGGAGGAAGTCCTGGTGGTCACCAAGGTTGAGGAGAAGGAAATCGCTCCCAGCCAGAACAGCACAATGCGCGCAGCTGATATTTTGGCGCAGCGCCTGCCTTCGGTGCCGGACAAACCTGCGGTCGAGGATGCCAATAAAAACGCTGCCAATAAGCCAGCCAATAGTCTGAAAGCCCCGGGGAGTGCCGGCGCGCAGACCAAACCAGCGCCGGCCAATAGCAGCGCAAATCCAGGAGCGGAAACCGCCGCGAAGCCCACGAATCCGCCAAACGCAACCAGTGCGGGCGGACCCAAGAAATCGGCGCCGCCCTCCGGCGTAGGGGGGCCAGTCGATTCAGGCACGCAGATTAATTACGGTAGTCAAGTTCCACCGGCTACGGCTCGGCCGGCAAATGGCGCTGCTGCTACCGTGAAGCCCGCAACAGCGCAGAAACCTGCGCCGCCTGTGGTCAAGGCTGTAGAGAAAACCGCGAAGCCTGCGGCTCTGCCGAAGCCCAAACCACCACAAACCGGTAACGATGAGTCCCAGCCAGATCAGGCCAAGCCTGCGCTTCCTGATCAGG
>QIAS01000322.1:9260-13699 GCA_003225615.1 Acidobacteriota bacterium
CGGCCCAGCCCAAGGCCGACCAGCCCAAGGTGGACCAGCCACCGCCTCAGGATAGCCCGCAATAATGCAAATCACGTACACATCCGGGGAGCAGGTTGAAGTCTATCGGTTCAGTATTCCGGTGACGATCGGTGTTCCCCTGATCGCGTTCTTCCTGCAGGCATTTGTCCCGCTGCGATTCCCGTTCTTCTCCATGTTCGATCTGCCGCTACTGGTAACTATCTTTTTTGGCATGGCGCGACGCAATCCTGTAACCGGGCTGCTGACCGGCGGCATTATCGGATTGCTGCAGGACTCGCTCACCCACCAGGCTATCGGTATTTACGGCATCGCCAAGACTGTGGTGGGCTATGGGGCATCGTCTCTGGGTGTGAAGTTGGACGTGGAAAATGCCGGATCACGTTTTCTGGTCACGCTTGTCTTCTATGTGACGCATGAGGTCGTCTATTTCCTGGTCGCGCGCGGTTTAGTGGGGCAGAATTTGAGATGGAGTTGGAGTCACGAATTGTGGGCTGCCCTGGCCAACGCGTTTTTTGGCGTCTTCCTGTTTGCCGTGCTGGATCGTTTTAAACAGAGGGCGTGAGCCGCAGCTCTTCTCTCTTCAATTGTCACTTCGCATTTTCCTGGCGCTGTTCAACTGTGCCCGGTTGGCCCTCGGCAACCTCGCTGAGGTACTTTACATCTGACTCCTAAGTTGTTGGAATCGAGCGTGACACCAAGTGCCCCGAGCTTCAGCATTGGCTGAATACTGGAGGAGCAATTGAAAAGACCACATTTGATTGCGGCGGTATGCGTGTTATTTCTCGTTGGGATTTCAGCTTATGGGCAGCAAGGGGATGTGGCTTTCGGTGTAAGCACGATTATTGCGCCTTCGGCATCTACCGACGCCAACGGTAACGTATTTCCGTCGCTCACGGGCGGCGCTTATCCTGTTTTCAGCGGCGATGTCATCTTCTTTAAGCACCAATTGGGCTTTGGCGGCGATGTGGCCTGGAAAGGAAGCCGAGGTTCATTCCAGGGATTTCCCTACCGTCCGATTTTCTACGACTTCAATGCTGTCTGGGTAGCGCCTGGCGCGAAACATGTCACGCCCGAACTCGCCGCGGGCATTGGCGCGGAGAGCGTCCGCTTTTATCAAAATTTCATTACTTGTGGCTTCACTAGCTGCACTAACTACACCAGCAGCAACCATTTCATGGCTCATTTTGGAGCCGGACTCCGGCTTTATGTGAAAGGCAATTTCTTCGTTCGTCCGGAAGCTCACCTCTACCTCGTGCATAATAATGTCGAGTTCAGTTCGGGCCGGGCCACGCGCTTGGGTTTATCGATCGGTTACACCTTCCGTCCACCACAATAAGCCGTAACATTTTCAACGTCAGGACGTCAGAGACTTAGAGAAGAGGTTAGGTCGGAATCTTCTTCCGCCGGGAGGGGTTTCTTGGTCAAGATCTCCGCAATTCTAATTTGCTTCATCTTGGTCGCGAGCTGTGCAATCGCTCAAATTCCAACCAAGGGGACCGTCTTCGTTGGATACTCTTACGGAAGGGTTAACTTCTCGTCTCCGGCCGGCCCGGCGGATACGGGCGCGACGGTGTTTGCAAATCCGTCTAACCTGAATGGCTGGAATGGGTCTTTGGAAGGAAAAATCTTTCCATTCATGGGGATCGTTGCTGATCTAAGCGGCTACTACGGTTCGCCTGGCTTTACGTCGGAGTGTGGTTTGATAATTAGCTGCGTTCCCAGGACAGGACGCGCAACTGTACGCGTTTATAACGTTCTTTTTGGGCCACGCGTGTCGGTTTCGATTGGAAAGATCACGCCGTTCGCCCACGCTTTAGTCGGCGTCGGTCACGTGAGTGAGACGGCCAGCACTCCCGTTAGTTTCTCCAATTCTGCTACTTCGTTCGCAGAGGCCTTCGGCGGCGGCATCGATTACAAGCTCATTCGCGGGATCGGCTGGCGTGCCCAGGCAGACTTCCTGCAGAGCCACTTCTTCAGCAATAGCCAGAACAATTTTCGGTTCTCAACCGGACTTGTGTTTAGATTCTGAAAGAATCTGCCAATTAGAGCTTCTGGGGCTGATCCACCCGCCGTCTATGTCCTTCCGTCACCCTAGCGGTCAATCCCGTAAGCGGCGTCGCCGCGTTACAATAAAGTTACTCCAGCAACATCACAGCGTGACGTGATTGCGGAGCGCCGGAGTGTGCCTGCAAGCCAGATTTGGCGCAAGCAGAGGCGGGGGCGAGCCCCGTCTCTACGGAGTGTATGACGAAGCGTTACATGTTTGCCGAAGCTTTAATAATGGGGAACTGAGAACTGATGTTTGGCCACGACGACAAAGTGTCGCATACCCGCTTGATGGCAGTGCAGTACATCATCCTGGTGGTGTTCCTGATACTGGCTTATGGGCTGTGGAGCCTGCAGGTCATGCAGAGCGACAAGTACGCAAATCTTGCGGAAAAGAACCGCATTCGAACCGTGGACATACTGGCGCCGCGCGGCAAAATTCTGGATCGCGAAGGCCGCGTCATCGTGGATAACTATCCCTCTTTTTCTGCCTTGCTGCTGCGTGACTCGGCGCGCGATCTCTATGCGGATGCCGACCTCATCGCCCGCGGCCTGCACATGGAGCCGGGCGAGGTCAAGGAACGCATCCGCAAGTTCGCTTCCATGCCGCAGTACAAGCCGATCTTCCTCAAGGACGACATTACTCCCAACGAATTGGCCTTTATCGAATCGCACCGCAACGAATTACCCGAGTTGGACACCATCATGGCGCACCGGCGTCTCTATCCCCGCAAGGGTTTTATGGCGCATTTGGTGGGCTACGTCGGCGAAGTCAGCGAGGACATGCTGAACCAGCCGCAGTGGGAGTTCTACAGTCCGGGAGATGTGGTGGGAAAATCCGGCGTGGAGTTGCAGTACAACCAGTCGCTGATGGGAAAGAACGGTTCGCGGCGCGACCTGGTTAATAGCCGCGGGCGTGAGGTTAGCCGGTTGGATGAAACTCCGGCGGTTCCCGGCAAGCCACTGAAGTTGACGCTGGATGTGGATCTGCAGATCGCCGCTGAAGAGGCGTTGGAGGGGAAGAATGGCGCTGTGGTGGCGATGGATCCGCGGACCGGCGAGATTCTGGCGATGGTGAGCCGTCCTACGTTTAATCCCAATAATTTTGCCATTCGTATTTCGCGCGATGACTGGAACAAGCTGGTAAACGACGAGAATCACCCGTTGCTGAATAAAGCGATCCAGGCGCAGCTGGCGCCCGGGTCGGTGTTCAAGATCATCATGGCTACTGCCGGGTTACAGGAAGGCGTTGCGCAAACCCTGCACGTTAATTGTGGTGGAGGCGCCACGTTCTATGGGCGCTACTTCAAGTGCTGGGTAATGGGCGAACACCGCGTGCACGGTCCGGTGGAGATTCGCAAAGCAATCTATCAGTCATGCGACGTTTTCTTTTACACCCTGGCGGAAAAACTTGGGATCGATCGCATAGCCAAATACGCCACCATGCTTGGGTTAGGACAAAAAACGGGCATTGATCTGCCGCAGGAAGTCTCCGGCGTCATGCCTTCGGAACAGTGGAAGATTCGGAACTTCAAACAGAAGTGGTATGCCGGCGAAACGATTTCGGTGGGCATTGGCCAGGGCGCGGTGGCCACAACGCCCATCCAGTTGGCGCGCGCCATTGGAGGCATTGCCAGCGCCGGTGTCTTGCATCGTCCACGGGTCGCTTTCCCGCAAGAAATGCCGCCCAACGTAGTACCGGCAGTAAACCCAAACGATGAAGTAGTAAAAGTTCCCATTGATCCGCAAAACTGGCAGCTCATTACCGACGCTATGGCCGACGTGGTCAGCCCGATCGGCACCGCCAACAGCGCGCATTTGCAGGGAATCGATTTTGCGGGAAAGACAGGAAGCGCGCAGACCATCAGCAACGTCGCCAAAGCGCGTCTCGCCAGAGGCAAGGCGGATTTCAAAGATAACGGGTGGTTTGTAGGGGTTGAGCCAAGACGAAATCCGGAAATCGTTGTGACAACGCTGCTCGAAGAAGGCGAGCACGGATACTTGGCCGCGCGCGTGGCTTCACAGGTAATCAAAGCATACGTCGAGAAGCAGCGGCGGCAGCCCAGCAAAATGGCAGGCCAGAAAGGTCCAGTCGAAATCGGAGCCGTGTGGAATGCTCCAGATGAGCATAACGACGGCAATCAGACCTTGCACGCGGGGCGGTTCGTGGTAGATGTGCCGAGGAAAACGGTGCCACTGGCGACAGCGGCCCCAGGAATGAACTAGGGCGTACCGAGTACCCAGCACCGGGTACCGAGAACGCGGCATTCAGACCGGCCTGGACGGCTAAATGCTAAATGCCAGGTGCTAGATGCCCGGTACTGGGTAGTGGGTACTAAAAGAAATGTCACGCTACGTTTCATTTCGCGACT
>QIAS01000323.1 GCA_003225615.1 Acidobacteriota bacterium
ACGAACTTCGCCCATCCTTTCCTTGATCGCAAAGTGCCAGGAGTGCTCGCCGACTATGTGACCATGGACCAGGGCACGGGGGTCGTCCATACGGCGCCTTCGCACGGTGCGGAAGATTTCGCTACCGGGATGAAATACAAGCTGGACGCGACAAGCAACGTGGACGAAGCGGGCATCATGCGCAATGGTTTGCCCGAATATGAAGGCAAGAAGGTGTTTGAGGCGAACGCCCCGATCGTTGATCTGCTGAAGCGGCGCGGCGTTCTGATGCATACCGAGAAACTGGAACACTCCTACCCGCAATGCTGGCGCTGTCACAATCCTGTGATTTTTCGGGCGACGGAGCAGTGGTTCATCTCGATGGAAACGCCCATGCAAGGAGGCACCCTGCGCAGCCGCACGCTGGAAGAAATCAAAAGAGTTAAATGGGATCCGGCCTGGGGCGAAGAACGCATTTCCAATATGATCGCCACGCGGCCGGATTGGTGCATCTCGCGCCAGCGCGTGTGGGGCGTACCGATTGCCGTCTTCCTGTGTAAGAGCTGCGGAAAACCCTTAGATGATCCGGAAATAAACCGTAGAGTTGTCGAGCTATTTGCTCGAGCCGGCGCGGACTCCTGGTACACGCCGGAAGCGGACGCGCTCGCTCAAGGCAAAAAGTGTGCGCATTGCGGTGGAAAAGAATTGGTCAAAGAGACCGACATCATTGATGTCTGGTTCGAGTCCGGTTCGAGCTATCTGGCGCTGGTGAGCAGTGAACCAGAGTTCCAGTGGCCCTCCGATTTGTACCTTGAGGGAGGCGACCAGTACCGCGGGTGGTTTCATTCTTCCCTGCTCTGCGCGATGGGCACCCGAGGTGGCGCTCCCTACCGCATGGTGGCCACGAACGGCTGGACGCTCGATGAGCAAGGCCGGGCCATGTCGAAGTCGCTGGGTATCGGGGTAGATCCCGTCGATATTGCCGAGCGCCTGGGTGGAGAGATTGTGCGGTTGTGGGTGGCGTCTGTGGATTTTCGCGAAGACGTCACTTGCTCGGAGCAGCTGATGCAGCGGGTGGCGGAGAACTATCGCAAGATCCGCAATTCGATGTTCCGCTACGTTTTGAGCAATCTGTACGACTTCGATCCGCAGCGCGATGCTGTACCGTTTGAGCAGATGCAGTCCATCGATCAGTACATGCTGCGCCAGACCGCAGAAGTCGCCGAGCAGATTGTGCGCTGGTATCACGAGTTCGCCTTTCACAAGATTTACCAGCGCGTAAATGCTTTTGGAGTGGTCGAGTTGAGCGCGTTCTATTTCGATGTTCTGAAGGACAGGCTGTACGTCTCCGCGCCCAACTCGGTGGCGCGCCGCGCCGCACAGACGGCAATCTGGAAGATCGGAGAAGCCCTGGTGCGCCTGCTCGCGCCGGTCATGAGTTTTACCTGCGAAGAGGTCTGGCAACATCTGCCCAAACTGCCAAGCCGGATGGAGAGCGTGCACCTGACTACTTTTCCTGGCCGCGAAGACATTCTGGGTGGCGAGGCCGGCGATGCCAAGCAGCAGGCCGAGGATTGGGCTACTCTGCGGATGGTGCGTGATGAGGTGCTCAAGAAACTGGAGGAAGCCCGTAACGAAAAGCTGATCGGCAGTGGGCTTGAGGCGCAAGTCACAGTTTCCGCGGCCGAGCCGGTCTATGCCGTGCTTTCACGCTATCGGGATCAGTTGCGGTATGTGTTCATCGTGTCTGACGTCAAGGTGGAACGCAAGGAGGCGGGGAACGGCGCCAGCGGGGTCACGGTGCAGGTGAACAAGGCGCCGGGTAAAAAATGCGAACGCTGCTGGAATTATTCTGTTCACGTGGGCGAGGACCAGGGTTATCCAACGGTATGCGAGCGGTGCAGCGCAGTTTTGAAGGAAATTGAAGCGGGGGCTGCGGCGTGAGAGAGTATTTGAACCGGGGCAGCCGTTGAAATTCAGGATTCGGAAATGGTTCCCTGCGAACTCTGCGGTTAAAAGCTTTTGACCGCAGGGGTCGCAGAGTTAACGTAGAGGCCGCAGAGAAGTACTTGTTATAGGTGGGCGAGTTTTTCCGGAACCCGGAACGGCTGCCCACAATCTAAGTAGTAAGGCTTAGGGATGGCTGATCAACACGCAATGCGTAAGTACCACTTTCTGATTGCATTCCTGATAGTGTTTCTTGACCGTCTCGCGAAATGGACGGTGGAACGTAACATTTCGTTGCATGAGAGTGTTCAGATTATTCCCGGCTTCTTCCGGATTACTCACGTTGAAAATCGCGGCGCCGCGTTTGGACTGTTTGCCGACTCGCCTTCCGAGTGGAAAATCGCCATGCTGGTGTTGTTCTCATTGGTGGCATTGGTAATCGTCTCTGCCCTGCTTTGGAAGAACAGCCACTCGATGACCACAACCGGCCTGGGATTGGCACTGATCCTCGGGGGAGCGCTGGGGAATCTGTGGGATCGGCTGGTCAGCGGGCAGGTAGTCGATTTTCTCCTCTTCTACGTTGGGCAATACCAATGGCCGGCGTTCAATGTGGCTGACAGCGCTATCGTGATCGGTGCCGGGCTCCTGGTATTTGAAATCCTGTTCACTAAGGCGCCTGCGCAAGAAAAGTCCGTCTAGCGAGAACAAATCCAAGAGAAGCGCGCACAGCACTCTCTCCTTTCGGGGCCTTGGTCCGAAGAGGATCCATCAGGGGTTTCTGCCATTTGACTTGCCTACTACCTCCGGGTGTATAACACCCCACTGGCGCGGATTGTGGGGCCGCGCACTGGGCTCCTGACGGGTCGGCCTTGTCGACCGAACCTTCACCAGCTCCACTCTACTCGAAGTTCCCTATCCCACCGGTCCCGAGTAAGTGACGTCGCACGTCCGCGAGGTGAAACATGGACGAGCGGGAACTCGCGAATCACGTTCTGACGATCGTAGACCAGACGGCCTACCGCATCTCGGCGCGTCGAATTCTGGGCGTTCACCTGTCGGTCGGCGGGCGGCGCGGCTTCAACCTGGATCGCCTGCACAGTGTCTTCACTGACGTATCCCGCGGCACCGTGGCGGAAGGTGCTCG
>QIAS01000324.1:0-1351 GCA_003225615.1 Acidobacteriota bacterium
GTTTCTGCGACAGGAATGCCGGTGCGGGCGGCAAAGCGGGATAAGGAGTCTGTTGCTTCCGAGTAAATTACTCCGCCACCTGTGATGATCAGCGGTCGCTGAGCTTGACGAATCCACTCAGCCGCTTGCTTCAGCAGCGCCAGATCTGGTCGAGGCCGAGGCACAATCCAGATCCGGCGCTCAAAGAATTCTTCCGGGTACTCGAAAGCCTCGGCTTGGACATCCTGCGGCAAAGCCAGAGTCACGGCGCCCGTATCCGCAGGAGACGTGAGCACGCGCATGACTTCCGGCAAGGCAGTGAGGATCTGTTCCGGCCGTTGAATACGGTCCCAATAGCGTGAAACCGGGCGAAAACAATCATTCACAGAAACGTCTTGCGTCGAAGGCGATTCCAATTGCTGCAGCACAGGAGCCACGTTGCGCCGGGCAAAAATATCGCCGGGCAGAAGCAGAACAGGGATTCGGTTGATGGTAGCTCCCGCTGCGCCGGTGACCATGTTCGTCGCTCCCGGCCCGATTGATGTGGTACATACCAGAGTGCGCAGCCGGTTGCTCATCTTTGCAAAGCCTGCCGCCGTGTGCACCATGGCCTGCTCGTTTCGACACAAGTAATAAGGAAAATCGGGATTCTGCTGCAGCGCCTGGCCGATGCCTGCGACATTGCCATGACCGAAGATTCCGAAGCAGCCGGCAAAGAACGCGTGCTGCTCGCAATCCCGGGATACGTACTGCGATTTAATGAAGCGAATAATTGCTTGAGCAGTGGTAAGTCTTTGCGTCACGTCGAGCCTCCTGCGAGGTTTGCGTGAAAAAAGGTTTCGTTCAGACACTTCCTTCGGGCTGGAGAGCGGTTGCCGGTGTGTCCGGCGGCACATCTCCCTCGGAAGAAAGAAATGGCCACTCGTGCTTCGTCCGCGCTAGCACCAGATACGCAACGAATCCTACTCCAATGGTGCCAAAAGCATAGGCCATGTATTGCCAGCCGTGGGGCTGTAAGGCGGGAGTCACAAATACTCCAAGCCAACCAGCCAGCGCGAAGAGCGCCGGTAATGGATACAGCCACATGCGGAAAGGGCGCGGAGCGTCAGGCCGCTGGTTGCGATATATGAGCAAGCCGATAATCTGGGCGACAAACATCGAAAGGATCCGAGCCAGCATCAGCGCGGTGATGATCTGAACCAGATCAAAGAAGCAGGCGACGATCACGAGAACACCGACCAGTAGCAGCGCACGGTGGGGAAAGCGCTTGGTCGAATGCAATTCTCCGAACCAGCGAAAAAAGGCGCCATCCAGCGCCGCGGCGTAGGGAATTCGGGAGTAGCCGAGCATCATGGCATAAGTTGCTGCGAAG
>QIAS01000324.1:1391-5897 GCA_003225615.1 Acidobacteriota bacterium
CCGTGCCCGCCCACCCTTTGCATGTACACCGAACCGATGGCGTTGAAGGCTTCCGACCCTGGCCGAATCATTTCTCGCCACGACACTACGCCGGTAAAGCTGACCGATATCAGAAAATCAATCGCGGTCACAATCACAATGGAAACGATGACGCCCAAGGGGACGACGCGTTCTGGACGTTTGACTTCATCCCCGAGATAGCAAATCTGGTAATAGCCCAGGAAATTGAACATTACCAGCATGGTTCCATTGCCCAGACCAAGCAAGAAGGGCAGGCCGATGTTCCAGGCTCCGGGAGGAAAATCCAGCAGAAGCTTCGGATTTATGTGAGTCATCCCGGTGAAAATGACCCAGGCGGCGGTAATTAACATGCCGATCCAGAGCACGATCATCAGACGCGCTATATCCTGAATCTTGCGATAGAGCGCCATCATGGCAAGCGCGGTGATCACCGCTGCCAGCAACTTCACCCCCCAGCGGTAGGCCAGCAGTTTCGGCCATAAAAACCCGGTGTACTCAGCCATCCCGATGCTGCTGGTGGCTATCTCCAGGGTGCCACTGAAAAGAAACTGCCAGACAAAAATCCAAGCCATCATGTGGCCCCAGCGTTGGCGACCGAGGCACTCGCGCAAAAAGATGTAGGATCCGCCGGAAGCGGGGATTGAGGCCCCCAATTCGGCAAATACAAGACCATCCGCAATGGCGAGCAGGGCGCCCACAGCCCAGGCAATCAGCGACTGGGGCCCGCCCATGGTCGCTAGAATGGCCGGCACGGTAATGAAGGGGCCCGTCCCGACCATGTTTGCCATGTTGATGGAGATGGCATTGAGCAATCCCAGTCGCCGGGGCAGGCGGCCGTGTTCAGAACCGGGGTTTGGCGCGGAGGTGCCGGTAGCAGCGCTCAAGCAGGACCGTCCAGGAAATCGGCAGCCAGAATACTCGAATTCCACTTTGATCACCAGCCTTTAGTGGCCTCAAACCGCTTAGCCTGATAACGGTGTTGCCCATGACGGCATTTCTTACTCACCAAGTGGGGAATTGAAATAACCGCTTTGACTTTTCCCCGCCAGCGCCGTACTTTTATGGCCACCGCGGCTTCGCGAGGAGTGGCATGCGAAACAATGACAGGCGCGCCCGTTCCGAGGGATCGAAGGCGCCAAGTATCTACGATGTCGCGCGCGAGGCCCGGGTCTCAGTGTTCACTGTTTCGGCAGTGATCAACAAGAAAGGGCATGTTGGCGCGACCCTGAGTAGGCGCGTCGAGACTGCGATTCGCAAGCTTAACTATCGGCCCAATCTGCTGGCGCGCAGTCTTGCCCGCCAGAAAACTCAGACCATTGGCATGGTGGTCACTGACATTGCCAACCCATTCTTTCCGGCGATTGTGCGAGCGGCTGAAGATACTGCGCAGAAGGCCGGATACAGCGTTCTGCTCTGCAACAGCGACGACCAGCAAGACAAAGAGGCACGCTACCTGGAACTGCTGCTGGCGAAACGGGTCGACGGCATTATTTTGAACAAGACACCTGGAGCATTCTCAGCCTCGCAGCGGAAAGTGCTTGCCGACGCTGGCGTCCCGATAGTTCTGCTAATGCGGACCTGCCCGGGACTAAAGGCGGACCTGGTGCAGACCGATGACGAATTGGGGGCGAATGAGGCAGTAGCACACCTGGCGCGAATCGGGCATAAACGCATTGCCCTGGTGGCCGGCCCTGAGGACGTCAGCAACGCACAAGCCCGCCGGCGCGGTTATGTGAAGGCGCTGGAAGCATCCGGGCTGACCTTTGATCCAACGCTTGTCTTTACTGGTGACTACCGCATCGACTCCGGACATCGCGCCGGCTCCACGCTCTTAGCCCGCCGTCCAGACGCTGTTTTGGTCACCAACTACTTGATGACTGTAGGCCTCATGAGCGCCGCCGATGAAATCGGCATGCGCTGCCCGGAAGATTTCGCCTTGGTAAGTTTCGACGACTATCCCTGGCTGGGCTGCTTTCGTCCGCGCCTCACAACCATCGAACTGCCTAAGTATGAGCTTGGGGAGACCGCGGTCCGGTTGGTTTTAGAGCGGATTGAGCAAAGCAATACCCGAGTGCAAACCGTGACCCTGCTTCCGCAACTCCGGGTACGCGAGTCCTGCGGTTTCATGTTGCATCGCCGACGCATGTCCATGGTTGAGAAAGCCAGCGCCGGCGCCTAGAAAACTGCCCAGGATTTCATCGCGAAGCTTCCATCGCTCGGACTAGAGGCAGACGAGCGTCCACCTCCTTCCACTGCGAACGAATCCATTTGTGCCGAGGATCCTCGGAATTCGCCAGGCTCCGTAGCTTTCCTGCAATGAAGTTCAGATAGTACACGTCATAACCCGGGCCAGCGACGACCGGGTGATACCCGTCGCGGATCAGCACCACATCGCCATCGCTTGCGGTAACTACCACATCGCGGCTTCCATCTGATGCATACAGCCGCTGGTGGGCGAAGGCCGTCGGGTGATTCGTCCGGTAATAATAGATTTCATCCAGATCTTCTTCGTCGGGAGGGTTATGTACCTCGTGCTTGTGGGGAGGGTAGCTGGACCAATTCCCGCCGGGCGTGTAGACCTCAACCGCAATCAGGCGTTCCGCCGGAAAGCTGGGAGGAATTACGTCGACGATCTGCCGGGATGCATTGCCTCCTCCGCGTAGCGAAGTGCTTACGTCGCTGGGCATCACCAGTCGCGATGGAAAACGTCCCTCGGCCGGAACGTGACATTCCGCGATTTCGCAAATCGTTGTCGCGGTGTAGCGGACCTGATCTCCGGGAGCAAGATAAAAGACATAGGGAAGGCCGTCGAAGACATTTCTTCGCGCGCCGATCCTGTGCGAGTGCGTAGCCCAGTTCAAGGTGCAGGTTCCCGAAAGCAACACCTGAATCGATTCTTCGCCTGCGTGCTTTATTTCCCAGACTTCTCCCGGCGCGAGGCGTCTAACTGAAAAGCTCATCCACTCCCAGCCGGCTTCCTGGCGTGAAAACGAAATCAGTTCTCCCGAGTCGCCAGACAGCTTGCGGGAGTGCGCCACGTACTGGTTCGCGTCCATTGCAAAACTCCTTCCGTGCGCCGGTTAGCGCACTGCTGTGGCGGCAGCGAGATTGCCGACCACGCCTTGCAAAAACTTCAGGCTCGCGGCGATGCTTTGCGCCGGCGGGATCACGGTCGCGCCGAACTTCACGTCCTGCTCGACAACCAGCCAGCCGGAATAATTGTTTTTTACCAGCAGGCGAAAGAAAGCTGGGAAGTCAATGGAACCCTTGCCGATAATGGTGAAAACTTTGTCTTCAATCGCTTCTTCGAAGGTAAGTTGTTTGCGGCGAGACTCCTCGAGAACCTCTGCGTCCACATCCTTGATGTGCACAAACCGCAGTACGCTGCGGAACTTGTCGGCTTCGGCGATCGCGTCTCCCCCGCCGAACACGCAGTGGCCGGTATCGAGGCACAAGCCAATGCCGGTGTGCGAGGTTGCGTCAAAAAAGCGTTCACACTCCTGCGGAGTCTCCACGTAGGTGGCGACGTGGGGATGAAAAACCAAGTCCAGCCCGAACTCAGACGCAACCCTGGCCGCTTCTTCCACGACTTTGACAACGTTTTTCCATTGCGCAGATGAGAGCGCAGCGCTTCCGTCTGTCGGCACACGCCCAGAGATGCGGTTGCGCTCATCGGACTGGGCATCGGCCAGTACAAGAAATGGCGCCTTCAATGTGGCCAGCAGGTCGCCTACCTTACGGATCTGCGCGACCGCCAACTCGGCCGATGCCGGGTCACTAAGCAGGACCGGAACAAATGATCCCAGCAACTTTAGTTTTCGTTTTTCGAGCTGCGGTTTGAGGACTGCCGGATCGGTCGGAAAAAAACCGTAGGGACCCAGTTCGGTGCCGGTATAGCCGGCGGCTACCATCTCGTCGAGCATCTTTTCGTAAGACTGGTTCCACGAAGGGCCGGGATAGTCGAGCACGCCCCAACTGTCGGGCGCGGAAGCAAAATAAAAACGCGATGTTGTCATGTAGAAGGTCCTCTATGAAATGTGAACAAAACCCGTACTGTTGCAGGCCGTACTATTACGACCAGGGATCGATCACCACTTTCATCGAGTCTGCGGACATGGATTTCTTGACGGCTGCTTCCACCTGCTGCAAGCCAAAGCGGTGCGTTACGAATTGTTGTAGAGGGTATTGCCGCAGATAGCGGACCATCTGACGCATGCTCGGGCCGTAAGCTGCGGGTTCTTCGCCGCCAACGCCCAGGATACGCACGCTCTTTGCGCAGAGATGCCGATGCGGATTAATGGCGACTTCGCCCAAATCCGAAAAATTTCCCGCTTCCACCAGCAGGCCGCCCAGCCGCAGCATTTCAAGAGCTTCCGGCACCGCCTGCGGCACGCCCGCGCACTCGATGACTACGTCCGCCCCGCGACCGTGCGTCTGGTCGCGCACAAACGCGAGTCTTTCTCTCGCAGTCGTTTGCCTGGCATT
>QIAS01000325.1 GCA_003225615.1 Acidobacteriota bacterium
GATCGTTCCAAATGAGCCCCAGGCGGCTCCTATTTCCGGTTGCGTGTGCCACAAGGAGGCAGCGCGAATCATGCCCGGAGCGAAGCAGTAAAGAGCCAACGCAATGTAGCCGCCGGCATTTCCATATAGGCGGCGCGCGACGTACCATACCGATGCTCCGAGAAGCACGCCAAACAGAAAGTAAGGTGCCCGCGCCAACCATCCCCAGTAATGCCGCGAATCAGGAGACAGATCGCCGTGCCATGCCAGCAGGGGAGCGGAAGCAATCAGGTAATAGAGGGGAGAATGATAATCGTGATCATCAACAATAAATGGAGTGTAGAACGTGAAACCTTGCGATCCCTTGGGGTTCAGCAGATACGCACTTCCGGCAATTTTTTGTCCGTGCCACTGTCGCAATCCTTCTTCGATGCGAACCACTTCATCTGTATCGCTTCGCCCTGGGCTGCCCAATGTTCGTGTGGTAAGCCAAACGCCTTGCCCCAGAAATGCCAGCAGCAGCAGTCCGGCGATGACCTGCGGCTCGCCAAAACGCTCGCGAGTGAAAAATCCGCCCATCACACTTAGGCGAGTGTTTTACCATGTCGAGGCGGTGTTCTGAAAACTTGCTATGGACGACTTGAACGCTCCTTCCCCACCGGCACCCGAGAGTCCGCCGCCAACCGTTGACTTGGCGCCGCCACCCGCACCTTCGTTTCTCCATTCCATTTTTGTGGGACCCGACGGTTTACGCGCAGGATGGCGGCTGCTGGTCTATTACGTTCTCTGCCATGCGTTGATCTATGGTGCGGCCCAACTGCTCGGCTTTTGGAGACCCAGCGGTCCGGGACGCCTCTGGTACTACATGTGGGGAGAACTCCTGCTAACGCTGTCCGCCGTGATCGCCGCACTAGTCATGGGCCGAATTGAAAAACGGCCCTTCGACATCTACGGGCTCCCACGACAAGAGACTTTCGGCAAATTATTCTGGGTGGGATTGGTTTGGGGACTGGTTGCCATTACTGCCTTGCTGGTCGCGATGCGCGAAGCCCATGTCTTCTACTTCGGCCACATCGTGCTGCACGGCGCACGGTTGATAAAATTCGCTGCCTTCTGGGGACTATTTTTTCTTCTTGTCGGCTTTTATGAAGAATTCTATTTCCGCGGCTACACCCTGTTTACGCTGACAAGGGGATTGAGATTCATAAACGAATTTCGTGCATTTCCCCAGAATCGCGGTAACGACAAGCTGAATTTCTGGATTGCCGCCGGGCTCCTTTCTACTGCATTCGGAACCGTCCATCTCGGCAACACTGGGGAGAACGGGATTGGCGCATTTGCGGCGGGGCTAATTGGCTTGTTCTTCTGCTTAACACTACGCAGAACCGGAACTCTCTGGTTCGCAGTCGGCTTTCACGCCTCATTCGATTGGGGCGAAACCTATCTGTATTCCGTTCCCAACAGCGGCACCACTGCGCCTGGTCACCTGCTCAGTTCATCGTTTCACGGCCCCCCGTGGCTCACGGGTGGCTCAGTGGGCCCAGAAGGCAGCGTGCTGGCTTTCGTTCTGATTGCAGTGGTCTGGTTGCTATTCGATAGGTTTTATCCGCAGGTAAAGTACCCGCCGCAAGATGAGGCCTTGGTTGATCGCGAAGCGGCATCATCTCCGGCGGTCTAGATGGCCCGAGGACATTTATCGAAAACTTTTTCTATTCTAGTCAGCCCACATTCAATCGCAGATAGTGATGCTTACCACGTGTAATGCACCGTGTACGTGAGCACCGCTTCGCCATCGGCTGCCACACTCACAGGAAACTCTACTGTCTGCGAGTCCATTTTGCGTGAGTCGCTCGACTGCTGCACAAGTTTCCAGTTCGCGCACCGGTACAGGTGCTCGACGACTCGTGTGTTGACCGCTTCCTTCTTGTGATTCCGCACCCTGATTTCAAATGATTCATCGATCCAATGCTGGTTGACGTCTACCCGATAGTTGGTGCGCTTGCGTTCCCCAACCACGTCGAACGCATTTCCGGTGTAAACGCGAATCAGTTCGTCTTTCGGGGTATGGTCAATCGTGTTCTCCCCAATAAATTCCAGGTGGCCGTCGGTATCGCCGCGGTAAAAGCGGAGCTTACCCTTGGGCAGCGGAATGCCGACGTGGTTGGACTCGGAGTTCTTGAATTCTTCCATCACCCAGATCTTGGAATTCGACTGCGTGCCGTAACTTGCGTCCTGGCGCCGCTGATCCGAATTGTAGTGAGCGTACTGATCAATTTTGGCGCCATCGTAAACGTAAATCCGTTGTGCGCGAATCCCTGAGGCGTGCACGAACTCCACCTGCTTGGTTTCCTCATCGTACAGCGTGGTCGGACGCTCGAGTGTGTAGAGGTGGAACTCGTCGAAAGACTTTTCCCTCACCACGGGGGCCCCTACTGCATCTTTCATTGCTCTGCTTTCCGCATACAAGGCTCCACTTATGGCATTTTCCTGAACTTTGTTCACATCTCCCGCCAGCAGCTTGATCCGCGCATCCTCAAAACTCTTGCCGCTGTGATTGCGGATAGTGATCCAGCCCACCAGATCCAGCAGGTCGGTCTTGCCGTTCGATTTGTCTGAGACCACCAGGTTGTAGTCGGACTGCCAGCTCATGCCGCCGCTTACGTAAGAAAGTTCCGCATCCAGCTTGGCCGGATTCTCGCTTTGCAGCAGCCAACTCAGAGTAGGCTTTAGAATGGAACCCGCGCTCAACGCCGGAAACAACGGCTGTCCCGGCATGCCGAAGCGAAGCACGCCGTTGATTTCAATAATGGGCTGGCTATAGGCCGGCTGCGCATATCCTGCCGCCGCGCCATAGCTGGGCACATAGCCGCTCCGGATGATCTTGCCCCTGACGGTCTCAATTTTCTCCCCTTCCTGGCGAACGACGAAGTCAATCGTCTTTCCCTCGTAGAACGAGAGCAGCAACTCCTGCGACACGGGATCATTGCGATAGTTCTGCTCGAGAATTTGTAAGGCCCGGCCCGCAGGATCGCGCAAGATGACCGAATCGGGTTCCAGGTGCGCCGCAATCCCCGCATATTCGACGCGGTTCACGCCCGATTTCAACTCCAGCGGAACATGTTCGCGCGCCACAAAAAAGTTCTGGTTGTAGATCGTGAGGGCAGCCGCGCTGCTCTCGCCCTTTGGTTTCTCCTGCGCCGCTGCGCCGGTTAACACCGCGAAAAAGCACAAACTAACCAATGCTGATTTCTTCATTTAAATGTCCTCTCGTCAGGGGAGGAAGGAGGAGGATTTTCACGTCTCAATGAGAGAACGTCAGTGGCGAGGCAACTTGCGCCGCGGTTGCACGAAAAAAGGTAACTGTCAGGTAACCCGGAAGTAACGAAACGCTGTACAAAGGTATGTCGCTGAGATGATCAGGCTACCCAACTGCGGCACAGCCGCATCTAGGACCACGACTCGCATGGCCAAAACAAAGGTTTTTCTGCTGGTTTTTCTCGGGATGGCCTGTGTGGGTGGTGGAAACCACGTCCGCGGACAATCCCAGCAACAGACTCGGAACGAGGGTGTGGTTCATGCGGACATGAAGAATGTCTTCTACCACTTCACCGACCCGATCGCCGTCCACATCGTTCGTCTCAATGGGGCCGTAGTTCCCACGCATCGCGAAGGCATTGTGAACTTTGACGACAAGAATTCATTCTCAGTTGAGCTCAGTTATGCAGAAATCTCGGTGAGCACCACTGCACTCACCAATGCCATGAATCAGTATGTGTTTGCCGCGGCGGATGCGCCACTCAAGAATCTGGTAATCACCCCCGCGGGCACAAGTTTAAAAATAAAAGGAAAATTACACTCTAAAGGCAATGTGCCTTTCGAAAGCGAAGGCACAATTGACGCGACGCCTGAGGGCCTGATTCGAATTCGAACCCGCAAGATCAAAGCCGCTCATCTGCCGGTGAAAGGCCTGATGGACCTGCTGGGAGTGAACATTGCAGACTTGATCAACACCAGGAAAGTGGCCGGAGTTCGCAGCGAAGGCGACGACCTGTTGCTCGATCCGCAGCAGATCTTCCCTCCGCCGCACATCAAGGGAAAAGTGACCGGAGTGGAAATTAAAGGCGATCAGATTGTGCAGCTCTACGGGGACAAACCAAAGGAAA
>QIAS01000326.1 GCA_003225615.1 Acidobacteriota bacterium
CAATTAAAGGTTGCTCGACAATTTTCGCGAGCGGGAGGTCTGCGAGCTTTTGCTTGGCTGCGACGCGCTCGCGCTCCGAGCTTGCGGCCAATCCCCCCAGTTGGTCGCCGGATTTCTCTTCATTGGCCTTGGCGAATAGCTCGCGGAGGTCGGGAAAAATAAATCGCTCGCTCATATGCCGGAAGAACGAAACAACCTTTTCCGCTGGAACTTACCATCAAAAGGCCAGCAAGGGAACTATATCGCTCGAAAAAGTCGCCGATCGTGTGAGCAATTTTCGCTATCGCTCTTAGAGCCGATCGCAAGGCGATATAATTTCGGGTCACCTGTTAGAGGTATTCATGCCGATTACTCTGCTTGTCAACGGAGCCGAGCGCCGCGTCGAAGCTCCTTCAGATCAGCCCCTGCTGTATGTTTTGCGCGAGCAACTGGATCTGACCGGAACCAAGTATGGATGTGGGGAAGGCCAGTGTGGCGCGTGTACTGTGCTGGTTGATGGCAGACCGGTGCGCTCGTGCCGCACTCCGGTGAGCGCCGCGGCGGGCAAAAAGATCACTACCATCGAAGGCTTGGAGCAAGATGGCAAACTGCACCCGGTGCAACAAGCATTTCTCGATGCAGAAGCATTCCAGTGCGGCTACTGCACTCCGGCGATGATCGTGGCTGCGGCGGCGCTGTTGAACGAGAATCCCAGTCCCAGTGAACAAGAGATCATGCGGCGTATGGAGGGAAACCTGTGCCGGTGTGGCACGTATCCGCGGATTGTGGCGGCTGTGCGGCAGGCATCCTCTGTGGCGCGTAAGCCTTGAGGGTTAGCTGGAGAAAAATGAGCAAAGAGCGAAACGCACTGATCGATCAAAATTTTCGCTTGAACGAAGAAGCCGTCGAAGACCGCGACCACGGAGCCATCCAGCGGTTGGCTTACGGGTTCGAACTCGACCGGCGTGAGTTCTTCAAGTTGCTTGGCGGCGGAGTGCTGGTATGCGCTTGGGCCGGACCGCTCCGGGCCCAAGAGTCAGGTGCCCGGGCTCGTGAAAATTCTGAGGACAAGTTGCCGCAATCCATCGATGGCTGGCTGCACATCGGGGAAGATGGCACGGTAACCGTCTACACGGGCAAGGCGGAACTAGGGCAGAATATTCGCACTTCCCTCTCCCAACAGGTCGCAGAGGAACTTCGCACACCCATTTCGTCCATTCGCCTTGTCATGGCGGACACCACTCTGACTCCTTTCGATATGGGGACCTTCGGCAGCCGCACTACGCCAATCATGGGCTCGCAATTGCGCAAGGTAGCTGCCAGCGCTCGCGATGTGCTGATTCAAATGGCGGCAGCGCGTTGGCAGGTGGATGCCGCGAAACTCGTGGCGGCGAACGGAACTATTACCGATCCTGCAACCAGGAAATCGGTGTCCTATCCGGATCTCATCAAAGGGCAACAACTGGTAAAGCTGATTGAGAATGATCCGCCGCTCACGCCCGCGGAAAAATGGCACGTTGCCGGGACTCCGATCCCCAAACTTGACGGGCGCGCCTTCGTCAGCGGCCAGCATAAATACACCTCCGACATGACGCGGCCTGGGATGCTGTACGGAAAAGTGCTCAGGCCCAGCGCATTCCACGCAAATTTGACGTCACTAGACGCGAGTGAGGCGGAGAAGTTGCCGGGCGTTAAAGTTGTTCGCGATGGAAACTTCGTCGGAGTCGCCTCGCCAGAGCAGCACACAGCCACACGCGCCATTTCTCTCCTGCATGCGCAGTGGAGTGCGCCGCAACAGCCGACGGAAGCGGAGCTGTTTGAATACTTGAAAAAATCCTCTTCGGGTGAAAGACGTGGAAACGATCAGTGGGGTCCGTCTGTCTACGAATTGGGTTCGGTGAAAGAGGGGTTGGCGACAGCGGAAAAGACCCTCAACCAGACCTATACCGTCGCCTACATCGCCCATGTGCCGCTCGAGCCGCGAGCTGCGCTGGCGGAATGGCAAGAGGGAAAGCTTACGGTGTGGACGGGAACGCAGCGTCCGTTCGCGGTGCGCGATGAATTGGCGCAAGCCTTTCGCATTCCTTCCGAGCAAGTCCGGGTGATCGTTCCTGATACCGGCTCGGCGTACGGGGGCAAACATACTGGCGATGCGGCGCTCGAGGCGGCGCGCTTGGCCAAGGCCGCCGGCAAACCCGTTAAACTAGTTTGGACGCGTGAGGAAGAACTTACCTGGGCCTATTTTCGTCCTGCAGGCGTGATCGACGTCAAGAGTGGCGTGCGTGGTGATGGCACACTTGTGGCGTGGCAGTTCGACAATTACAACTCCGGCCCGGCGGCGATTCGCACCCCTTACAACATTCCTAATCAACGGATCGAATATCATCCCGCCGATTCACCATTGCGCCAAGGCTCTTATCGCGGCCTGGCTGCCCCTGCGAATCATTTTGCGCGGGAAGGTCATATGGACGAACTTGCCCACATGCTGGGCAGGGATCCGCTGGAATTTCGTTTGAAAAACCTCACCGATCAGCGCCTGAGAGCAGTTTTCGAGGCGGCAGCGCGCAAGTTCGGCTGGGGACGAGAGAAGAGTTCAGCCTCGCGCGGCTTTGGTATTGCAGGCGGCGCTGAGAAAGGCGGTTACGTGGCAACGTGCGCCGAAGTCGAGCTCAACCAAGGTGAAGTTAGAGTTAGTCGCGTCCTCGAGGCATTCGAGTGCGGCGCTGTCGTAAATCCAGACGGACTGCGCAACCAGATCAGTGGCGCCATAGTACAGGGTCTTGGCGGAGCATTATTTGAAGCCATTCAGTTCGATAATGGACGTATTCTCAATCCGCACCTCGCGCAATACCGTGTGCCCCGCTTCAGCGATGTTCCACAAATCGAGATTGAGATTTTAGATCGGAAAGACTTGCCTTCGGCGGGCGCAGGAGAAACTCCAATGGTGGCGCTGGCGCCAGCCATCGCAAACGCGATTTTTGCCGCCACCGGAATCCGGCTGCGTTCGCTGCCTCTCGTGCCGGAGGGTCTCCCTAAAAAAGGATGAGGTCGAAGGCGCTTGACGAGCGCAGATGGCTACACTCTCACCAAGTCCGTCCCAGGAAAACTCCGTAACTCCCGAAGTGGCCGGTCAACTCCGGATGTATCTCATCTTTATAGCTGCCGTACTGGAATCGCAGGCCACTGTCGAAGCCGGCGCGCCAGCGATAGTCGACGGTGGAACTGGCCAGGGCTTGCGGCACACTCACCGTGGAAAACTGACTGGCAAAAGCAAGCGAAACCGCACAAGATTGTGTAGGTCCGGCAGTGCAATCCGGAGCATTAGTCAGATCCGGACGCAAGCTGCTGCTCGATGACACGTGCGCCAGTTCAACATTAAAGGCAAGCTTCTTCTTAGCCGTGTAGGTTGAAGAAACACTGTAACTCTGGCTGATTGCTTTGAACGGCACCAGCGATTGCGAATAGAACGGGTCGGTGCCGAACATCATGTCGGATTTCAGACTGTTGTGATAGTAGGCGTAGCCCATGCCGAGCGACCATTCCGAGACGGGCCGCAACGCGATTTGGCTGGTAGTTAAGTAGAGGCGGTTCTGCCGCTGAATGGACACGAAATCACTTTGGCGCAAAACGCTGAAGTCTTCACTGACGCTGATCCACGATTTTGGCGTGAAACTTCCACCCGCGAAAACACGATGCGAGGTCTGCGGATCGGTCAGGTAGCCGGGAGCGTGCGTGCCGATCCACTCATAGCCACTGCGCAGGTTCCAAGTCTGGCTGCGGTGGAATTTCAACGCAAAGCCTGCGGTATTCGAGAAGGTTGAAGCCACCAGCCGCGGAACAAAAGCGTCCGCCTCGGTGCCCACGAGTCCTACGCTGCTAAGCGAGTAGAACTGCGGCCACAAATCCGCATTCGAACGTGTGATGCCCGTTCTTCGATAATGCGTCTCCACGTCGAACATCGGGGTCAGGTTGTATTCCAGGCTCACATTGGTCCAGTGCCGGTGCATGGAAGGATTGCCAAACAGCGTATACAACGTCGGTATGAAATCGTTGAGCAAGTTCTGCTGATGAAAATCCAGGGTGCTGTGCAGCTTTTTCGTGGGATTCCAGTTCAGAGTGGCATCGCCATTCAATCCATTCTGAGGATTGCCCGTAAACAAGTTCTCGGTACGGGAATAGCTCAAGCTCCCGTTGAAGGTGAGCGTACGAAACACAGGCGCGTGCATGCGCACCAGGTCAACCTGCGAGTCGTGACGAGGCAGAACGTTATGCGCGTAGTACCCCTGCGGAGTGTCCGGCACTAGAGGCGAATTTGCAGCTGGTCCCAGGGGCGGCAGGCCTTCTCCGTCGACGCTGGCGGCCGTGCCGTAATAATCCACGGGATTCTGCAGGCGGTAATTGAAGCTGCGGTATTCGTGTTCGAAAGTAACCGCCACATGCGCCAGCTTCATCTCCACGCCACCACCGACGTTGCGGGTGGTGTAGTTAATGGGACGGTAGCGGGACGTCGAGTGGCAGGAACCAAACTGCAGCTGGCTCAAGCCGCGGCGTGCCTGCCAGCCGCCAATCGCAAACACGGTTAAAGGCGTGTGCGGCACCTTGTAGCGAGCGCTCGCTTTGTTCATCGTCCGCTTGACGCCGAACAATGAACTGTCAGGAATAAAGTTGGTGCGTATGGTCGCGTCGGGATCCAGGTTCGTGCCGAATGAAACGTCGTCCAAATGGCGCAGGAAGCTGCGATTGCTCATGGAGAAGCTAAAGTCGCGGCCCAGCTTAAACTGCGTATCCATGTCGTACTCGTCGCGGGTGGTAAAGCTGGCGCGGTATTTCAACGCGGAGTGCAGACCATAGTCGAGTCGGGTAAACGCCAGGTCGCCTCCCACGGACTGGAACAGGCTGTCGTACTCGGCGGCTCTTCCTGCAAACCCGCTTGAGCTCGCGAAGCGATAACCCGGGAGGAAGTTCACAACCTGATATGTGAACTCCGGGACCGGCTCGGTTTTAGACGTAGCAGGTTGGGGAGTGTCGGTCTGCCCCAGCAGCGGCCACGGCACAGCCGCCAGCACCACCAGCAGCAGGATCTTTTCCGTGAATTTCATTGGCGATCTCCTCGCGGCGCCGCGCCCGCTTACTTATCCATGAAAACGCTTCCGCCGGTGGCGGAAGGAATGTCGGTCCCGTGAATGGAACTGTGGCAACTGGTGCAGCCATTCAACAGCGGAATACCGGAGCCGTTGTGGTGGCCGGCATGGCACTGCAGGCACAGAGTGGGTTGGCTCACGGCTAGCAGGCTGCGCTGCATCGATCCGTGGGAGGTGTGGCACTTCGTGCAACTCTCAACCACCGGAGCGTGCTGAAACGTGAATGGGCCCTGGTACTCGGCGTGGCACTGGAAGCAAAGGTCGTTCAAATTGGAGGCACGCAGGTTGTTGGCGGCGGTGCCGCCATGAGGATCATGGCAATCGGCGCAACTCATCTTCGCCTCGCGCACCGGATGGTGATAAGGAAGCCGGCCTTCCGCCTCCTGCTTGCGATGGCAACTGCTGCAGGCCTCGTTCTGCTGTCGCCGGGTTGCCAGCGTAGTTTCTGCGGCGTGCGCCTTGTGACAATCAATGCAACGTACGTTGTGGGACTGATGCGCGCCCGAAGACCAGTTCTGCAACTGCTCGTGATCGGCGTGGCACGACAGGCAGGCGCCGTTGGCGGAATTTCTTAATTTGCCCGTGCTTTTCACTAGTCAGGTGCAGGCTGCCCGCACCGTGGCAGTCTTCGCATTGCAGCGACTGTTGCCCGTGGGCGCTGCGTCGGAAATTCTTGGCTGGCTGCTCGTGGCAGGCCTGGCACTGATCAGACCCCAACCGCTCCGCTCCCGGAATCTCCACAAACTTCGCGAAGAGCTGGTTGCGGTCGTGAAGCGCATAGCTGTCTGAAGTTTTTTGCGCCGTCGATGGCTGCGCAGACCAGAGGACCAAGAAACAAATGAGTGAAGGGCTTAGAAGAAAAGCACGCGTCCGCATAATGGCCTCCGGACGAACATGCCCAATTTAGTCCTAGGCCAAAACGGGAATCAGTGAGCGCGGGTAGTCTCGTGTGTGATGCACGGCGCTGCTGTTAGTGAGTATCGGCACACTCCGCCGTGATGAGTTGACAGCTCCTGGCGATGACGCTTCCGGCAGCCTGGAAGCAAAGTCATCCGCTTTCGACTTCAACGGTCCGCGGAAATTCTTTCAAACCTCCCTAGCTCGGTTTAGCGCTCACTCAGCGCCTCGCAGCGCCGGACAATGGCCTTAGACGCCGCCAAATTGGCTTCTC
>QIAS01000327.1 GCA_003225615.1 Acidobacteriota bacterium
CACAGGCGGTTGACCGTCAGCGCGGGAGTTTCAACCGGCAGTCCGGCGCGCAGACCAACGTGGCGCGCACCATAGAGAGCATCGCCCGAGGTCTGCTGCGCATTTCCGAAAACCACATGATCGAATTCGCTGGGGGCGAGGCCGGAGCGCTCGATGGCGCCCCTGGCGGCTACGGCGCCAAGTTCCATGGCGGTGAAGTCTTTGAGCTTGCCACAGTAGCGGCCCATCGGCGTGCGAGCGCCGCTGACAATCGCAATCTCGCCTGCTTTTAACATGAGTTCCTATTTTTGGTTGGGAACGTGAGTGACTTGCCAGTTTAGCAGCGACAGCGGGAGGACTCAACCTACACGGAAGTACAAGGTGCGAAGGATGAAAGTACGATGTACGAAGTATGATTTAGGAAGTAGGGACCCTGGTTCTTAATGCGTATTCGATGCACAAGAAAACCCAGGCAGGGCTGCTTCTGAATTGAATTTTTCAGAGGCGGTCGCCTGGGAATTCTAGTGCGCAAGAACCTGACTGGTCCGGAATGCAAGAAACCTAGGAACCGGCAGGAGTCAGGTGCAGCGGACGGTCCAGCTTGAATTTCAATACGGTTTCTGCCGGCACCTTCACTTCTTTGCCTTTGGTCAGGACTTGAGCGGTTCCGCCGGCCGCGGCTCCGGCTGCGGCTCCGATGGCGGCACCCTTTCCTCCGCCCGCGATGGCGCCTAACAGGGTTCCTAGAGCTGCTCCACCGCCGACCATTTCAGCGGTGCGCTTGTTTTTGCCGATGCCCTGGTTACCACCGGCCTGTACGTCCGCAGTGTTGACCGTGTAGCGGCGTCCCGCGACGTTGATAGAATCCAGATCGAGGGCGATATCGCCACCGGTCACAGTACCCCCAGTGTTGACCTGGCGAAGGACCAAGGCCGCTTCCTTTGGGAATCAGCACCTCTCCGGATTTCCCCATAACGTCCTGAGCAACTTGGGCGCTGAAAGTCTGACCGACACGGGCAGTTTTCGAGTCAATCGGGTCATTGGTTTGAATGGCGATTTCGGTACCAGCGGGAAGAGTTACGTGCGAACTTCTCGTCGGAGCGCTATTTTGCGTGGCAGCGCTATTCTGGGCGCTGGAATTGTATTGGGCTTTGGCGAGTGCTGGAGTGGCGAGCAAACCAGTGAGCGCCAGAAAAGCCAGAAACTGTTTCATGGCAAATACCCCCTCTGAATTATTCGAGTTCTCGACTTTTACATCCTGATGGGCGAGGGGGGATATCACAATCCCTTAAAGCTGGTAGTCACCTTAAAAAGGGAGGGTAGTGCGGAATACGGGGTGTCCAGAGATGAACTACAGATTTTCCCCTATGGTTGGGGAAGGTGTTTAATTTTAAGGTACATAGGGGAGAGTGTCGTCAAGGCGGGGCAGAAGGTGTAAAAAGGTGTAATGGGGCGGATGTAGATGTAGGGGTCCCGTCGGTGGGGAGTTGCCGTTCCTCGGTCGGAAGCAAAACAAGAACGGCATGTCACGGTGTCAGCAGTTCGCCCGGAATTTTGCTCCGTAGTAGAGGAGAGAAGCGAGTTCTAAGGTGCGCCTGCTCACGGTTCGCTTAATAATTTCGCTGATAGTGGGAGTGATGCTGGTCTCCCTGGCGTTCTCCTATTATGGAGTACGCGCGGAGCGGCGTCGTCTGACGCGGGATCTGGACCGGCAGGCCGATGATCTGGGGGAAAGCCTCGCCGAGAATGTGGAGCCGCATCTTGCCAAGGGCTCGCAAAAAGAACTGCAACGGATTGTGGAGCGCTTCGGGAACCGGGAGCACCTTGATGGAGTCGCGATTTACAGTTTGATGGGCACGCCCATCGCGATCACTCCTGGGCTGGTGCATCGGCTGCAGTCCGAGCCTCCGGTGGTTAATAGCGCCATTACGGGTGGAAGGGGTTCCGGACAGCTCATTAAGTCGAAGGGTTCGTTGATACACGTCTACGCGCTACCTCTACACGAGAAAGACGATATCGTGGGGGCGCTGGCGATTGTTCACGACGCCACTTACATCAATGCACAGACCGCGCGGATGTGGCGACAAACTTTCCTGGTAGACCTGGTACTGGTCTTCTGTATTGCTTGCATTACCCTGCTGATCGTTCATTGGAGCATTGTGGGGCCGATTGCGAAGGCAGCTCAGTGGATGAAGGCATTACGGACGGGCAAGGGGGCGGGGGTAACGAGCGTTCCGGATATAGACCTGTTGCGGCCGCTGGCGCGGGAAGTGGAAAGCTTTGCCCAGAGTTTAACTGCGGCTCGCTTTGCAGCGGAACAAGAAGCCCAATTGCGCGATGCGGCGGAATCGAACTGGACAGCGGAGCGATTGTCAGTGCACGTTCGCAACCGGCTGGGTAAGAACCCGCTATTCGTGGTTTCGAACCGGGAACCTTATTCTCACGCCTGGCGGGGAAAAGTTTTGGAGGTGGTGGTGCCTCCGAGCGGTCTGGTAACCGCATTGGAGCCGATTCTGCGGGCTTGCGATGGGACCTGGGTCGCGCATGGAAGCGGCGAAGCGGACCAGGAAGCAGTGAATCAACAGGATTCGTTGCGTGTTCCTCCAGAAGATCCGCGTTACACGTTGCGGAGAGTCTGGCTGACCAAGCAAGAAGAAGAAGGCTACTACTTCGGTTTCGCCAATGAAGGGCTTTGGCCGTTGTGTCACGTGGCGCATGTGCGGCCGACCTTCCGTGACTCCGACTGGAAGCATTACCGGGAGGTAAACCAGAAGTTTGCTGATGCAGTGCTGGAGGAAATGGCGGGGACACAAAATCCCCTGCTGCTGGCACAGGACTATCACTTTGCTTTGCTGCCCCGGATGATCAAGAAGAAGCGTCCCGATGCGCGGGTCGCGATTTTCTGGCATATTCCGTGGCCGCATCCGGAAACGTTCAGCATTTGTCCGTGGCAACGGGAGTTGGTGGATGGATTGCTGGGGGCCGATTTGATCGGGTTCCATATCCAGTCGTTTTGCACAAACTTCTTGCAGACCGTGGACCGTACGCTGGAATCCCGTATTGACTGGGAACACTTTGCCATCCACCGTGAAGATCATCGAACCTGGGTAAAGCCGTTTCCGATTAGCGTGGCGGCGGAGGGGGAGACTGCGGAACTTGCGCCCGCATCACCGTTTGCGGATAGGGGAACGATCCTGCGAGAGCTTGGGGTAGACGCGTTATTCCTTGCCGTCGGGGTGGACCGGGTTGACTACACCAAGGGCATTCGGGAACGTTTCCAGGCAATCGAGCGGTTGATGGAAAAATACCCGGAATATCAGAGCAAATTCACCCTGGTACAGATTGGCGCGCCCAGCCGCACCCATATCAAACGCTATCACGATCTGCTCGGCGAAGTGGAAGCGGAAGCGGACAGAATCAATTGGCGTTTTCAGACCGGGAAGTGGAGACCGATTGTTTTTTTGAAACGGCAACACACTCACAAGGAGATTCAGAAGTACTACCGGACAGCGGATCTATGCCTGGTGACTGCATTGCACGATGGTATGAACCTGGTGGCGAAGGAGTTCGTCGCCGCGCGGGAGGATGAACAAGGGGTGCTCATCCTGAGCCAGTTTACCGGGGCGGCGCGGGAGTTGCGTGATGCGCTGATTGTGAATCCTTACGATATCGAGAAAGTCGCGAATGCTGTTCATCAGGCGCTGGTCATGCAGCCGGAAGATCGCAAGCTGCGAATGCAACACATGCGCCGGGTGGTGAAAGAAAACAACGTCTATCGTTGGGCGGGAAACTTAATTACCGAACTCTCGGAAATTCGGCTGGAATCTCCGGGCTCTGCCGAGGTGGGCGCCGGCCTGGGTGCTTCGGCGGATTAAGGGGTTCGGCCCTTTCGCGCTGAACCATGATCCACAAAGAATGAGTGAATCCTGGCCAAGCGCCGTTTTGTTGCCATGACCGCTCCAGAACGGCACGGTGGTAAGAAAGGACAATAGAGAGCTGCTATGAGTACGGTTGCAACTGCGGATTTATTCTCCCGGGCGGCGCCATCGCCATTTCACTTTAACTCGTCAGCCAGCCTGCTGCGAATTGAACGGGAGCGCGCTGCGAATCTGGGGGAATTTCTTGAGGCCTTACGCTCATGTCCGGAAGAGTCTATTTTTCAGCATACGATTCAGACTCTGCAGGAACATCACTACATTCGAGAAGGATTCTCGAATGACTTCGCGCATTGGGCATACACCGACTGCAACGAAGCTGGGCTTGCAGAGCGGCTGGCCAGTCTGGATGTGAGAGCTTTTACCTCGATTTCATCTTTGCGGGAACAGATCGTGAGAATCGTCGAAGAGTACATCCGGTTGAATCCGGCTTCACGAGACCGGAATGCTCTGAAGCCTTTTTACTTCTGCTCCTCGCAATCCGTCATCATACCGACGCCGTTCGTGGCGCACTCGCTGGGAGAGTTCATCGAGGAACTCAAAAAGGTGAGCGTGCACTCTATCCACCATCACTTTATCGAAGCCCGGTTGCGTTTGAAGCTGGTATCCAACGACTTTTCGATGTGGTTGGAGAAAGAAATCGGGCTTCCCAAGGTAGCAGCCAGGTTGAACCGAATCGATATTTACACATTGACGCTGGAGGATGTGCGACAGCAACTGATCCGCATTCTGAGAAGCGCCACGGCGTAACCTTTATAGGTAGAAATTATATATAGGCAGAAATTATAGGTAGAGATATGGATGAGACTTCCAAGGGAACACCGGCTTTTGCAGCTGAAACCGACAGCTCCGGGGGAAATGGCAACGTTCGCGGTGCAATGTCGGAAACAGAGCAGTTGGATACAGCCACTCTGCCTCTGCGGGAGCGGCGCAAGAAACCTCGTATCTCGGAGACGCCTCCGCTGCCGCCGCCACCTCCGAAACTG
>QIAS01000328.1 GCA_003225615.1 Acidobacteriota bacterium
GAGGAGGAGGCGCAGCACCGGAACAGCCTGATTGAAACCTACCGCCAGCGTTTCGGCGAGCACATTCCGCTCATTCGCCGCCAGGATGTGAAGGGTTTCGTGCAGCGGCGGCCCTTCTGGCTCTCCCGGCCGTTGCGCATCAACGACGTGCGCAAACAAGTCGAAATCATGGAACTGGAAACGCGCCGCTTTTATGAACGCGCTATCCCGCATGTCAGCGATGCCGGCATTCGCAAGCTGCTTGGCGACCTGGCTGAAGCCGAGCGCCGCCACTACGCCACCGCCGAGTCTCTGCAGCAGGAGCGAATCACGGCCGCTGTGGAGAAAAAAGAGGAAGATGCGCAACGCCGGCTTTTCGTGCTGCAGATCGTGCAGCCCGGCTTGGCTGGTCTGATGGACGGGTCAGTATCCACCCTGGCTCCGGTATTCGCCGCCGCGTTCGCGACTAAAAATACCTGGGACGCGTTCCTCGTCGGACTTGCGGCCTCGGTTGGGGCGGGGATCTCGATGGCGTTTGCCGAGGCTCTTTCGGATGACGGCTCACTGACCGGCCGCGGGCGTCCCGTGTTGCGCGGCACCGTGACCGGTCTGATGACTACAGCCGGAGGGATTGGTCACACGCTGCCGTTCCTGATTAAGGATTTTCGCGTTGCCATGTCGGCCGCGGTCGCCATCGTCGCGGTGGAACTCGCCGCGATCGCCTATATTCGAAACCGGTACATGGATACCCCATTCCTCTCGGCGGCATTTCAGGTGGTTCTGGGCGGAGTCCTGGTATTTGTGACGGGAATTCTGATTGGGAGTTTTTAGCAACAAGCGCGGTTAAACTCGGGCTTGAATCTTTCCTCATCGAACGCACTGATGGTGGAACTTACAAGCGCCATTCAGGGCGGAACACGATAAAATCATCGCATCGCCTCAAGCGGACGAGAAGGGCTGAACATGGAAATTTCCCTGCGAGACATTCTGGCAAGTTATGACGACACAGCTTCGCTGGCCGAAGCCTCCACTATTCCCGCGCCATGGTACGTGGATCCGCGAATTGAAGAACTTGAACGCGAAACTGTGTTCAGCAAAACCTGGCAGGTGCTGGGGCGCACCGATCAAGTCGAACAGCCGGGCCAGTTTGTTTCCGCCACCGTGGCAGGGGAGCCGATCGTAGCGGTTCGCGGGAATGATGGGGTGTTGCGGGCTTTCTTCAATGTCTGCCGCCATCATGCTGCCGCGGTGGTCACCGAACCTTGTGGACGAGCCCAGCTTCTGCATTGTCCTTACCACGGCTGGAACTATGGACTGGATGGCTCCCTTAAAGGAATGCCCGAGTTCGAAGGGGTGAAGAATTTCGATCGCCAGCAGAACGGGCTTGTGCCGGTGAAAGTGGAAACCTGGGAAAGCTTCGTCTTCGTGAACCTGGATCCGCACGCCGCGCCACTAAAGGATTTTCTCGGTGGACTGGTGAAGCGCGTCTCCCCGCTGGCGCTTACCAAGCGCAAGTTTTTCGAGACTCGCGTCTATGACATCCATTGCAACTGGAAGGTCTTCATCGACAATTACCTCGACGGCGGCTATCACGTACCGCACCTGCATAAGGGTCTCAACAGCGTTCTCGATTACAAGCAGTACACCATTGAGAATGAAGATCGCTATTGCCTGCAGTCCAGCCCGGTGGTGTCATCCACTGAAGACCCCGCTACCAGCGCGGTTCGTCAAAGCGATCGTGCCTGGTACTTCTGGCAATATCCCAACCTGATGATCAATTGCTACGACGACTATATGGATAGCAATCTCGTGCTGCCTCTGGATGTGGATCACTGCCGGGTGATTTTCGATTTCTTTTTTGCCGATGTCAGCGACGGCCGCCGTGAATACAACCAGCAAAGCGTCGCGGTGGGAGCGCGAGTGCAGGAAGAGGATCTGGACATCTGCGAAGCCGTTCAGCGAGGTCTCAAGTCGCGCGCCTACCAGGCCGGGCGGCTGTCGGTTCGCCGCGAGGCCGGCGAGCACCTGTTCCATCGACTGCTGGCAGCCGACCTGAAGGGCGGACTCGGTCGAATTGCTGCCGCCGCGGACTGAAAAAATAAAAATGAAAATAGTTTTCGCGATACTTCTGGGACTGTGCTCCTCAGTACCGGGATTCACCCAGGTCACTGCGATCAAGGCTGGACGGCTCATTGATCCCGACGCGGGAACCGTGCTGACCGATCAAGTCATTCTTATCGACAACAACAAGATTCAAGCAGTCGGGAAAGCCCTGCCCATTCCGTCCGGAGCCAAGCTTATAGATCTTTCGAGCATGACGGTGCTGCCCGGGCTGATTGATTGTCATACCCACCTGGCGGATGGCGCTCCCGATAACGGTGATCCCCTGTCGCAGCTCAAGAAGACGGCCGCGCAGGTGGCGCTCGAGTCAGTTCCCAATGCTCGCAACATGTTGGAATCGGGATTTACCACGGTGCGTGATGTGGGAGTCTACCGCGCACCGAACGACGTTGCCTTGCGCGATGCCATTGCTCGCGGCTATGTCGTTGGCCCACGCATGTTCGTGGCCGGAGCCTACATCACCATCACTGGCGGCGCGGGAGCGATGACCGGTATGGCCCCCGATATCCAGTTGCCCTGGGACTTGCATTACGGCGAGGCAAACAGTCCTTGGGAAGTACGCCAGAAAGTCCGCCAACTTGCCCACGACGGCGCCGACCACATCAAAGTGCTCTCCACTGGCGCCGTGCTCACCCATGGCAGCAATCCCAAAGCCCAGGAGTTCACGCTGGAAGAATTGCAGGCGGCAGTGGATGAGGCCGCACACTTTGGGCTGCGCGTCGAAGCCCACGCCCACGCGCCGCAGGGAATTAAGAACGCCATCCGCGCCGGAGTAGCGTCTATTGAACATGCGACCTTGATCGACGATGAAGGCATCGCCCTCGCCAAG
>QIAS01000329.1:0-8488 GCA_003225615.1 Acidobacteriota bacterium
GGTTATCTGGCGGAAGCGCAGAGGCTAAGCCACACGGGCAGTTGGGCCTGGCGATCGGCCGGAGACACTGCCTTGCATTTGTCCGAGGAATGGTATCGGATATACGGCTTCGATCCAGAAGTGGGCATGCCGGCTTGGGAACAACTGCTGGGGCGCATTCATCCGGAGGACCGAGCCAAGTGGCAACGGACTCTCGATCGAGCAATCCGCGAAAAGTCCGAGTACCAAGTTGAATTCCGAATCCTACTTCCGGACGGGACGGTCAAATACGTCCACGCGATCGGCCATCCGGTCTTCAACGCCGCCGGGGATTGGGTGGAATTCGTAGGCAGCTCGATGGACATCACAGAACGCAAGCGGGCGGAAGAGGCTCTGCGCCGGGCGCAGGCCGATCTCGGACACGTCAGCCGCGTGACCACCATGGGAGAGCTGACCGCATCCCTGGCGCACGAAGTAAATCAACCGATCGCGGCAGCCGTCACCGATGCGAACACCTGCTTGCGCTGGCTTACGCGCGATCACCCCGATGTAGAAGAGGCGCGCGCGGCGGCGATGAGAATCGTGAAAGATGGGTCGTGTGCGGCCGACATCATCAGCCGGATTCGCCTGCTCTTCAAGAAGGGCACTCTGGAACGCGAGCCGGTGGATGTAAACGAAGTTGTTCGAGAAATGATCGTCCTCCTGCGCAGCGAGGCAACGCGATACAGCGTATTGCTCCGGACTGAACTGACGGAGGATCTTCCCCAAATCATGGGAGATCGGGTGCAATTGCAGCAGGTCATAATGAATCTGATCATGAACAGCATCGATGCCATGAAGGATGTCGATGGAACGCGCGAACTCACCATCAAATCGCAGCGAGCGGAAAATGAGCAACTCCTGGTCTCGGTCAGCGATACTGGCGTGGGGTTGCCCCCGCAGCAGGCAGAGCAGATCTTCAATGCGTTCTTTACCACCAAACCACACGGCACCGGAATGGGACTTCGGATCAGCCGATCCATTGTGGAGTCGCATGGCGGCCGCTTGTGGGCTGCCGACAACTGTCCGCGCGGCGCAAGCTTTTGTTTCACCCTGCCCAGCAAAGCCGAGACACATGGATGACACATGAAGGAGCGCCCGCGGTGTTCGTCATTCATGAGGTTGCCGCTGTGCGTGCGGTCATCCCGGGGGCGCGCGAGGCAACGATGGACTCCATTAGCGGAACGATTTTGTAAACGTCCGCTGATCAAAGGTGTCCGCGTGAGGAGCCACCACGCAAAGGGATCGCTAATCATGCTTTGAAGTAAATCAGTCCCGGATGACGGGCAAAGCGGAAGTAATCCTTAAGTTAGCGCTTATGGGGCAATGCCCAGGGTATTGCCCCTAGGGGCTCCGGGTACCGCCCCTGGACGGGGCTCGGTCAATTGCGGCTTCAGCCCAGCCCCAGCGCTCACTTGCTAGGCTCATGAATTCCGCCCTTTCGGGCTGGACCGTGTCATGCGGCAAAGCGCTGATTTATGAGTTTCCAGGTCCTTCCTGCAAAAAAAGCCCAACAAATTCAGCCGGCTGGACCGCTGGAGCGCTTATGATTGCCGGTTCTTGCTACAAGAAAATCGAACAATTTCACCCCCGGCCCCGTATCCCCCTCTGATAACAAAACAATACCCGCCCCGTCTAACGGGAATAATGGCTTAGGAGCAGGTTATGGCATCCCAAAAAGCTTGGTATTGGTTGGCGGCAGGCGTACTCGCCCTGGGCATCAACAGCGAATATCAGAGCGGCCGGCTGGCATGTGCCCATCACTATGTCGATCACTCGCTCGCGGTGGCCCAATCGTACTCCCATTGCGTCCGTAGTTACATGGCCCAAGCCGAGACGCTATTCGCATTGACGCGCCCCGCACCCGCCCAAGAAGACGTAGAAAGCCTCACGGATGCCGAGAGCGTGCTCGCGCGCGAACAGGTCCAATACGCCCTCGCCCAAACGGCGCAGCAACAACTGGAGCGCCATCGCTCTGAGTTGGATCGGGCCCTGAGCCAATTGGACTTCCACCGTGAACAAATTGAAATGGCCCAGCGAATCGCGATTGATGCGGCCGGCCATGCCGTAGTGGTTTGTCCCCACACTCCGCGCATTCGCGTCTCAGTCCCGCAGGTCAGGATTCCCCAGGGCAGAGTCGAAGTCCCCGAGGTCAACATTCCCGAAGTCAGGGTCGAGGTGCCAGAGGTCGATGTTGATTCCGTAGTCGCGGGCGATGACAATCTCTGAGAGCGCAACCGCGTCAGAGCCCTTGTCGCAAGGTCTGCGCAGAAAATTTTTCCGCACTTCTCTGCAATCTCGGCGCCGCCTCCGTGACCTCCGCGGTTAAGATCTTTCCCGGCTGCCCTTCTGTGCAAAACTTTCTAAACTTTTTTGTGTCTCATTTCGCGAAAAGAAGTTATATTGTTTTCGCTCAGCGATTCCCTGGCGACAACTGACCTGAGTTGATGGCACGGAGATCCCCGACCATCTCGCAGGAAGAGTTGTATCCACCTGACGAGGCGTTCGCGCGCGAAGAGATCGACGACGCGCGCCTGCTTGACCTCGATGTGGAACAGGAATCGCCCTTCCTTCGCGCCCAAAAGCGCGTTTCCGTCCGCCGCAGTCCCCTTCCCAGGAAAGCTGCTCTTGGCCTGAAGTGGACGCTGCTCACCCTAGCAGTCGTCATCGCAGGCAGCGTCGGTGTCGCCGCTCTCTACCATTATGGCGAGCATTCTTGGCGCTTTCGCATTGAATCCAGCGACGACATTCAAATCACCGGCACGCACAACATCAGCCACGCCCAGATCATGGAAGTCATGGGTGGCGATATTGGCCGCAACATCTTCTTTATTCCGCTGGCGCAGCGCAAAGCTCAGCTCGAGCAGATCCCCTGGGTCGAATCGGCCAGCATCATGCGATTCGTTCCCAACCGGCTGAAGGTTGAAATCCAGGAACGCACGCCGGTAGCCTTCGCCCGCGTCGGCCCCCGCATTTTCCTCATCGACGCCGTCGGCACCCTGATGGATCTGCCCTCGGGCAACAAGAAGAAATATTCCTTTCCCGTGATCGTAGGCATGAACTCCGGCGAGCCTCCGTCTACTCGCTTTGCCCGTATGAAAATTTACAACCAGCTCATTCGCGAACTCGATTCCGGAGGGGCTCGTTATTCCCAGGATCTGAGCGAAGTTGATCTCTCCGATGCCGACGATGTGAAAGTCTCGGTAGCGAATCCTGAAGTCCTGGTTCACCTCGGTTCGTCGAATTATCTCGATCGCTACAAAATTTTCGTTGGCCATGTGCGCGAGTGGCGCCAGCAATTTGACAAACTGCAGTCGGTGGACCTCCGTTACGACCGCCAGATCGTGGTCAATCCCGACCTGCGGGGCGTGGTGCGGCAAGCACCGCTCTCCGCTACCGCCGCCAAGGCCGCGATTTCGGCCGGGGTGAAACCCACCGCACTCATCAGCCACTCAACATTTACGGCAAAGCCGCCGCTCGCACCCATACCGACGCGGGTGGGCAAGGCCTGGACGAGACCCACGACGAAGCGAGCGCACAAGTCACGCTGGTCCAGACGCTCAAGCAGATTTGTGGCAAAAAACACGTCCGCGCCGGCTGCGAATCAGGCCAGCAAAGCCAACGCGGGAGCCGTGGTGGTTCACAACGATGCAGCAACCAAACCAACGCCAGTAATCGTGAAACCGTGGAATAACAGCATCAGGAAACCGAATGCGGGTATTCCCAAAGACAAAGATAAGGACAAGGAACAGGATCATCCATAACGATGGCGAATCAGCAATCCAATCTTCTGACGGCGATCGATGTAGGCAGTGCTAAGACCTGCGTGCTGGTTGCGGAAATTACCGACAACGGTTTGCGCTATCGCGGGCACGGCATCGCAGAATCGCGCGGCTCGCGCAAAGGCCTCATCGTTGACATGGAGAAGGCAGCCTCGGCCATTCAAAAAGCAGTCGTCGAGGCCGAGGACTCCGCCGGAGCCGCAGTCGAGCACGCGCTCATCGGGGCCGCGGGATCCCACGTGCGCGGCGTGAACAGTCACGGCGGCATCAGCTTCGGAACGCGCTCCCGCGAAATCACCCGCGACGAAATCCGCATGGCAGTTGACAAGGCGCGCGCGATTCCCTTGCCCTCCGATCGCGAAATCCTGCACCTGCTGCCGCAGGAGTTCATTCTCGACGGCCAGCCCGGAGTCCACGATCCTCTGGGAATGATGGCGACCCCACATGGTCACCGCGTCGGCCAGCGCCACGCAAAACGTAGTCACTGCGGTAAACCGCGCCGGCGTTCACGTGGATGACACGGTATTCGAAGCCCTGGCCTGCGCCGATTCCGTGCTCCGCGCCGACGAACGCGAGCTTGGCGTATGCCTTGCTGACCTCGGCGCCGGATCCACGGAGATGGTCGTCTTCCAGGACGGCGCCGTAGCCCACACCGCAGTCGTGCCTCTCGGAGGCGATCACTTCACCAGCGACTTGTCTGTAGGCCTGTGCACTCCAATAAACGAAGCCGAGAAAATAAAAAAACTTTACGGCAACGCCATTCCCACGTTGATTCCAGAAGGCAATGAAGTGGAAGTGCCCTCGGTCGGCGATCGCCCCTCGCGCCTGCTGCAGCAAAGAATGATTGGCGAAATTCTGGAGCCCCGTGCCCGCGAATTATTTGAAATGATGCGCGAGAACCTTCGCCATCACGGCATGCTCGAGCGCTGCGTCGCAGGAATCGTGCTGAGCGGAGGAGCGTCACGCCTGCCCGGAATTCTAGACGTTGCCGATTCGGTGCTGCGAAAACCGCTGCGCCTCTCCTGGCCCATGCCCCTGGCAAGAATGCCCGCCGTCCTGGCCGAACCCGAGTACGCCACCATACTCGGCATGATGTTTTACGGCCAACGAGCCCGCATAGCCCGAGGCTACTTAGACGATGGCTGGAGTTCGCGCCTGAAATCATTGTTCGCAGTGAAAGGCGCGTAGAAGCGGTAACCGTAGAGACGCGGCTCGCCGCGTCTCTGCTGACGTAAAGCAGAAGTATCATCAGCGGCAGTGCTGCAGCACCGAAGGGGCGGAATAGGAAAGCCCGGCAGGCAAGTGCCGGGTGCGATACCGAAGACGACCGAGTCCCGCAGGGATGGCACCCCGGGCTCGTGCAAGACATTCGCGGACTAGAGAGGGGGCTTTAGCCCATGAAAGCAAATCACAAATCCAGGGAGCAACAAAATTCAACTATGGCGGCAGACATGAACACTGAAAACGGCATTCGCATCAGCTTCAACGAGGATGCCCGCAACGATGCCAAAATCAAGGTCATCGGGGTGGGTGGCGGCGGCAACAACGCGGTAAACCGGATGATCGATGCCGGCATGGAAGGCATCGAATTTGTCGTAGCTAACACCGACCTGCAGGCACTGCGCATGTCGCACGCCGCAGTAAAAATTCAACTCGGCGTCAAGCTCACCAACGGCCTGGGTGCGGGCGCCAATCCCGAAGTCGGCCGCAAGGCCGCCCTCGAAGATTCCGACAAGATCATCGAAGCCCTGGAAGGCGCTGACATGGTCTTCGTAACCGCCGGACTTGGAGGCGGCACCGGCACCGGAGCCGCGCCCATCATCGCGTCGCTGGCCAGCGAACTCGGCGCGCTCACCGTGGCGGTCGTGACCAAGCCCTTCGCCTTCGAAGGCAAGCGCCGCATGCAGCAAGCCGAGCGCGGCATCTCCGAGCTCATGGACTCGATCGACACCACGATCGTCATCCCCAACGAGAAGCTGCTCTCGGTGGCCCAGGATGCCGGCTTCTTCGAATCATTCAAAGTTGCCGATGACATTCTGCGCCAAGGCGTGCAAGGCATCTCGGACATCATCACCATTCCCGGGATCATCAACCGCGACTTCGCCGACGTGAAGGCCATCATGGCCGCGATGGGCTATGCGGTGATGGGCACAGCCACGGCCAACGGCGCCCGCCGCGCCACCGAAGCCGCCCAAAAGGCGATCGCTTCGCCCTTGCTCGAAGCCGGCGCAATCGACGGCGCCCGCGGCATCCTCATCAACATCACCGGCTCCAGTTCACTGAAGCTGGCTGAAGTGCAGGAAGCCTGCACCATCATTCAAACCGCTGCCCACGAAGACGCCAACATCATCGTCGGAGCGGTGCTCGACGACAAGATGAAGGACTCTGTAAAGATCACGGTGATCGCCACCGGCTTCAAAGATTCCGACATCCGCCGTCGCCAACTGGAGGCCTTCGGTTCGTTCTCAGCCTCCCGTGATCCGGACTTTGACACGGAGCCACTGGCTGCCGCCCCGCCACCCGCGGCCCAGCCACCGGCTGGAAATGGAGAAGTCATCGCTCTCGAAGGCGTCCCCGCAGCAGTCCTGCAAAAGGACAATCTGGACGTGCCCGCATTCCTTCGCAAACGCGGCGAAGTAATGTAACCGTTCGCACCGAAACTGATTCGAGAGAAGCGCCTCTGAATGCAGCGTGGCCGGTTCATCGGCCACGCTCATCCTGGGCCACGCACCCTCTGATAATTCAGTCCTGGAGGGACGCATGCGCCACTGGCGAACTGCGAGCGCATCGGCGCCATCAATCACCTTTCCGCACCTGACTTCTGCGTCGGCCCTTCCATGCTCGCCACCCGCCGCTCCATCTGGTTCAACAACACCTGCCACATATCAATTTCCAACTCGAATTGATGTTTAAGCGGAGTCGTCGTGTTCTGCACGAACGCCAGATTAGTCTGCATCTGATGCAGAAGCCCCCGCATTTTTTGCAAGTCCGAACGCATAGCGGCGACCTCATCCTTTTCCAGCGGCGCCGTCTCTTGCGCCCGCGCTTGCGCCACCGCAAAAGCCGACGACTGGCTCCATGCTGCACTCGCCAGAATCAATCCCAAAGTTGCCGCCGCGACTGAAACTAAAACTCGCCGTCCCATAATTCCTCCGAAAATTCCATTTAAAATGCAAAATCCACCTGCACGACTGCCTATGGGATACCCATACGACTGCCCGATTTCGAACAACGTTGCGCATTTTCGAACAGGCCGCGCTGATTCCGGCGTGTACCCCGACGCGCAACTACTTTGCTTCTCTCGGGCTGCATGAATAAACTTTGGAATCCGAACTGCATTCTTCGTTAGCAACCGTTTAGCGCGCTTCGCGACTCCTAGCGCCCTTTGCGGTTAAGGGGTTTTGCCCCATTACGTAATCCAAAAACGAGGCCCCATGATAAAGAACCTTTTGCTCTGGACCACGATCACTTTGATTTGCATCGCAGCCGCTAATGTGTCCGACCCCGCTCCCACGCCCCAATACACGGCCGACCACAAACTGCTCCGCCCTGAGAACTATCGCGAATGGATTTATCTCTCCTCAGGCCTGGGCATGAACTACAGCCCGGTCTCGATGGGAGAGGACATGTTCACCAATGTCTTCGTTCCGCAGTGGGCGTACCAGACGTTTCTCAAATCCGGCAAGTGGCCCGAGAAAACCATGTTCGTAGTGGAAGAGCGAAATTCCCAGACTCGAGGCTCGATCAACCAGCATGGCAAATATCAAACCGATTCCATGGGCATGGGGGTCGAAGTGAAAGACTCCGCCCGCTTCCCCGAAACCTGGGCTTATTTCAATTTCAACGAAAATACCAAATCAGCGCAGGCCAATCCCAAGGCCGCATGTTTCCAATGTCACGAAGATCACGCCGCCGTTGAGCATTCCTTTGTGCAGTTCTATCCCACGCTCAAGCCGGTCGCCAAGAAATTCGGCACTTACAAGCAGGCCGCGGAAAATACAGACCGCGGCCCAAAGTGAGGATTCCCTTCAAGGCCCGGCGAAGGCATCTCGCCCGCGGCGGAAATCTGCACGAAATGCACCGAAATGGTAAAAGACTTTCACACTTCCAGGTGTCTTCCCAGTAACCCCTATATAGTTACCAAAGGCCGTACTCCAGCCTAAAGTTGATCCTATGTTCCTGACGATAAATGTCTTAAGCGCTTTCCTATGTTTTTACCAAAAGATTACTTTTAGGTTGCGCACAAAACTCTAACTCTCTTACTATTTAACAGATGCAGCTACTCTGCTCAGAGCAGCTCACTAGTGGCAAGAGGCGTGCATCGTAAGTAGAAGAAGTCGCTTCGGGGAAAAGATAGATGTCTTATAAAAGTCGCTCAGTAATTCATTTCGCACTCGTAATCGTGTTCGCCCTGCTGCTTCAGGAAAGCGGCGTCGCGGCCAACGTCAATACCAGGCCTCTGACTTCAAGAAAATCCAAATCTCAGACGGTTAATGAAAATCAGCACGCCCGCCGACGGATGACCCGTTTGGCCCGCAGCCGCGTTATCCGCTCGCGCTACGCGCGCCATCGTCGTCATCGTTATTATGAGCGGTTCTACACCAACTCTTTTGCCGAAGATATTGCGGACGGCGATGTCACTGGCGGCGAAGATCCTATCGTTCGCCAGGCCGCAATGGACGCTCTCG
>QIAS01000329.1:8502-20445 GCA_003225615.1 Acidobacteriota bacterium
GTCAACCAGAAGCTCGCGCTCTCCAGCGGCGCGCAGCCCTGCTCCACCATCAAGTTATCCGTGGCGCTGGCCGCATTGAGCGAAGGATTGATCGATCGCAATACCGCAGTTCCCCTCGGGCGCCGTCGCCGCGTCAACCTCACGGAAGCGCTCGCCCACTCCAATAACGCCTATTTCGAAGCGGTGGGACGGCAGCTCGGCTTTGACAAAGTCAGCTACTACGCTCACCAGTATGGATTAGGTGAACTCGCCGGCCACAACATTCCCGGCGAGCACGCCGGAACCTATCCTGATGAAGTAATTCCCACGAAGCTGGGCGGCGTTGGCAAAATGTGCTCGTTCGGCGAAGGCATTTCCATGACCCCGCTGCAACTGGGAGCCATGGTTTCCGCCATCGCCAACGGCGGAACGCTCTATTACATGCAGCATCCCACGACGGCGGATGAAGTTGCCAATTTCCAGCCGCACGTGAAGCGTCATCTCGACATCGCCCCGCTCATCCCGGAAATTTCTGATGGCATGGCTGGCGCCGTGCAGTACGGAACCGCCCGCAGCGTACGCGTGAACTTCAATGAAGAGTCGATTCTCGGCAAGACCGGAACCTGCTCCCATGAGGGCACGCGCTTCGGATGGTTCGCACGGTAGTCTTCCTTCAAGGCGGCCGTCCTACCTACGGCCCCAAAGCCGCAGAAATTGCCGGACGTATGTACCGCAATCTGTACGATCACCAGTTCTTCGTCGCTCGGCCAACCTTGCCCACCAACACCGCAATCGGTGTGCAAACCTTTGGCGTGACGCAATAATAATTTCTCGCTAACCGCCACTCGACAACAAGAAGGCCTCTCGCAAAGAGAGGCCTTTCAGCCTCTGTAAATACTTGCCGATCAGCGTAGCGGAATGCGATAGAGATTGCGCTGTATGGTTTCTGTCGTATAGGCGTAAATGGCAGGCGACGGGCCCGGGGCGAAGTCCGTCGCTTTTTCCATAGGGATCACGGTTCGCGATAACTTCTCCAATTGCTCTTCCGATGTAATTCCCCCGGCCGGCAAAGCTGGCCACATCGACCCGGGTGCCAGTCTTATTGCATACATTCTGCCTGGTGTCTCAGGGTGCCACTCCAACAGGAGATACAGGTGTTCACCGGAAGCCGACCATAGGGGCTGGCAGAAGATGCATACCCGGACCTTTCCGCCGTCTGCAATCTTGTAAGCCTCGGTGACAAGAGTGGAGTCCTCTCCCATCGAAGCCACCCATGCCACGATCCATTGGCCATCCGGCGAGACGCCTACCAGGCGGATCACCGATTCAGTAAGCAGCTTACGGCGATCGCTGCCGTCCGCCTTCATGCCATACACGTAGTACACGCCCTTTTCCTGGGTGCGAAACACGACGTCGCCATTAGGCAGCAGAATTGGCGAGTCATCTTCACCGAAGGAAATCTGGCGAGGAGGAAAGCGGCGGTCAAGCGATGCCATCCACAAGTGGGAATGTCCGCTAGCATCGTGTTGCGTATACAAAACTTTTTTTCCGTCCGCAGAAACCCGGTATTGGGAAACGGCTACTCCGGGAAGCACTGCCTCGCTTTTAGCGGAGGCTACATCGAATCTCATCAATTGCATTCCTACTCCGGAAGATTGCGGATCGTCCGAGCGTGCATTGCGACCAGCCTGCAAGTAATAGACTGTCTTGCCATCGGCCGAGAGCTGGGGCGCCAGTCCGTATCCTTCCGATGACACTTCCCGGTCCCCCTTCTGGTCGTGTATCCATACCGTGCCTTGGGTTATGCCTACCGAGGTAACAAGAAAATTTCCATCGGGTGAGATCGCCAATCCCTCTTCTTCGGTTGGCCCGGACGTGATCTGCTCCGGCACTCCATCCGGATAAGGCTGTCGCCAGATATGAGATCCAATTCCACCGGAATCACTGGTGAGATAAATCGATTTGCCATCCGGGGCCCAGGCCGCCGAGTTACACTGCCCTTCCGGGCCGATCGCTTTTCCGCTCGAACTGCCATCCAGCGGCACTACCCGGCAGCGCCGCCAATACCCTGAGATCATTTCAACCGCGACCACCGATTTTCTATCCGGGGAGGCGTCGGAGCGGTGCACCATGCCGAATTCCGACGGGGGCACGTAAATGTCGCGCTCCTCCGTGCGGCTCTCGGTGCCGGTCACCAGCGCCATGTGCGCCCCGCTCTTGATTTCACTGAACAGCAAGTGCTGCCCATCGAGCCAGGTCAAGCCCGACGCATTGGGTAGAACCAGCCGGGGCTCGCCTCCCGTCACCGGCACTTCGTACGTGTTCCATTTGAAGCTGTCGACTCCTGTGTAAACCACCCTTGACCCATCCGGCGAGAACACGGGACTCATCTTCACCATGCCATCGTGAGTCAGTTGTACGGCTTTGCCATTCGGCAGGAACTTCAGGTAGACCTCGCCCCGTGTTGCGAAGGTCCCCGGAGCCCGCAGAAAGGTCAGCATGTGCGCATCCGGAGACACCGAATCCGCAAAGTCAGTCAGTTGCACCCACTCGTTTCGGGAAGCCGCCGGACTGGACCGGTGTGTGACGCCAAGCCAGATACCGATACCCCCGACTAAGAGCGTCAGCGCAGCCGCTACCAACGGCCAAACTTTCCTCCGTCTTGCCTTGGTCGGCGCCGCAATTCCTGTCGCACTCACGCGCGAGGATTCACTGTCCCGCTTCAGACGTTTGAGGTCAGCCCGAATCTCCGCCGCGCTCTGATAGCGCAGCTCGCGGTCCTTTTCCGTCGCTTTCGTGATGATTCGTTCCAGTTCCGCGGGAACTTCGGGATTGATCCGCGCCGGCGGCATCGGAACCCGGTTCAGAATGGCATCGAAAATAACGGCCGAGGTGGTTCCCTTGAACGGCACCGTCCCGGTGGCCATCTCGTACAACACCGCCCCAAAAGAAAACAGATCGGTGCGCGCATCCAGATTTTCTCCCCGCGCCTGCTCGGGAGACATGTAAGCCACAGTTCCCAGCGCCACGCCCGGGCTCGTCAGGTGCTGTGCCAGGCTCGCAGTAGGATGCGCCGAGCCTTCAGCAGCCGTCCTCTGTGAAGTCTCTACCTTGGCCAGCCCAAAATCGAGCACCTTCGCTTCGCCGCGCTTCGTAACGAAGATATTCGCCGGCTTGATGTCCCGGTGAACAATTCCCTTCGAATGTGCCGCATCCAGCGCGTCGGCCACGTCAATCGCGACCTCCAGAAGCCGCGCACTCGGTAGGGCCCGTCCTCCAATCAGGTTGTTGAGAGTTCCACCCTCGAGCAGCTCCATCGCGATGAAGTGCTGTCCCTGGAACTCATCAATTTCGTAGATCGTGCAGATGTGAGGATGATTCAGAGCTGAAGCGGCCCGAGCCTCGCGCTGAAATCGCTCCAGCGCGGCCGCGTCCTTTTCCGTTTCCGGAGGCAAGAACTTGAGAGCAACTTTGCGTCCCAGGCGGATGTCTTCCGCCTCATACACCACGCCCATGCCGCCGCCACCCAGGCGGCCCACTATGCGGTAATAAGAAATGGTGCTTCCAACCATCGGCGCACAACCCGGTACCCGATGTTAGGGCTGCGCTCTGCCGGGGGTCAACTGCCTCTCGGGCCCTCTACGACAGCTATACCCCTGCCGCCCGGGAGCCTGGGCTTGCGGGGAAGCGAGCAGCCGGAACTGTGGAGTCCTATCCCCTGGAGAGTGCCATCTAGTTGCGGCCGGCGAACTCCCCACATTGGGTGAGCGCCGGCCCGGCCTTATTGGTAGCTATCGACACAGGGCAGGGTACCGGTCGCGGTGCCGGACTGGAGGTGGTTAATCATGGAGGTTTGGGCAAGTTGTCCGCTGGTGTAAAGCCTCCACTGCCATAATCCGTAGCCGTCGCCCAGGAAAAACTGCTCTTCACTATGGCAATTTTGATAATTTGCGTCGCAATTGTAGCGATAGTGCAAGAGGCGGGTTGACAGTTTGCCGACGTTTCCTCCCGTGTCCATGAGGATGGGGGCATCAAGAGTGTTTACGGACGTGCCCAGTTGGCTGGTTTGGTAGGCAGCACAGTGCGCATAGAACGTAAAAGCAGTCGCCGAGACGCGAACGGCCGGAGCCGGCATGCCTGAGAGAACACAACGCGGAGATAGCGGCAGATCGTGGACGAAGCGCTTAAACGAGGTGTTGTCGGTCCAGTTCAGCTCGGTCGAGCGGTCATAGACATATTTGTCATCGAAAGATTTCACGTCGAACCCGTGCGCGTCGGGGCTCTTCAGCCAGAAGGCATAGCCGGACGCGGCGAAGTCCTGGTTGGGAAATACTTCGGTATAGATTGCGTTGGCTCCGGTCAGGAATTCGTTAGGTCTGCGCTGCTCGCTCATGGCGACTTCATGGCATCCTCTTGTCCGGAGGGACAGGAGAAGCCTTGTGAGGCGGGCGGAGGAGACTGAGGCGGAGGTGGTGACGGAGGCGGAGTCGTTGGCCCACCCGATTGCCCCGGATTAGTGACTGCCTGTTGCTGCACAGGCGTCTTCAGGCCACTGCCGCAACCGACCAGCAGAATTAAGGGTAGGACAAGAGTCAGTCTCACCATGCCTCCATCTACTTCCTGCGTTGTGTCTAGTGCTGCGACTGAATGCCTCGGGAGCCGGCTTTGACTTGGCACACCGTTTCGTAGTTGAGCTCGTCGGTGCCTTGATTGCTTGGCTACCCTACTCTCCGTACAAAATTGGCAGGAGCGCGACGAGGTGACAAGATATCCAGAGTTGCTGCACCATAAGGTTCTTTCGCAGCTCTGGCAATCAGCGAAACGCCTTATGGATGTGAATATTCAGTGCAGGCAATAGCGCTGAAACGCCGTCCTAGGGAGTTCACCTTAGAAAACAAAGTTGCGAGGCGGGCACAGGCTCAGGCAGGATTCGGTTGTGGCGATTCGTTCAGCTTGGATCTTCTCTTGAGGAGGAAATTTGTTAAGGCCGACAAGTTCGCAAAGCAGTACCCAGCCGCTTTTCATCGTTGCTTCTACATGGGCCCGAACACATACAGGTGCTTGACGGTTCCTACGTATACTTTGCCATTAACCACGGTCGGCGTTGCCCACTTCGTACCCGATCCCAGGCTGCCACTGCGATACAGTTCGATGGCGAGATTGGTCGCGTCATAGGCGACCAGCAGTGTGTCGGTAGGAGAGTGGTTTAATGCCCAGACAATTCCGTTGCTGGAGCCATTGGACGACACGACTGGCTGCGCGCCAGGAAACTGAAATTCCAAGGTGCCTTGCGACGTCGCACTCGTGGTCATCATCCCGGTCGTGGGATCCAGGTGGAAAGCTTTCAGCACATCATTGTTGCCGATGAAATACAGATTCTGCTGCCAGAACGCCGGCGTCGTGAAACAGTGATCGTCCGCCTGATTGCCGGATACGCCTCCCACCGCATTGTTCACTTCCTGGATGGACTGGCCGCTAGTGGGACTTGGCTCAAGCCCGCCCATTTTGTCGCGATTGAGCACCCAGATCGTGGTCGGCTTGCCGCAACCGATGATCTCATGCGGAAAACTACCCGTTTGGTCCGGAACCAGCAACACGCCCCCTGACCCCAGGTCCAAGTCAGCCTGGGATTGCGCCGACCAGTTATAGGGAGTGAAGTAATCGAGCACCGTGAGAGTGGGAGAGAGCTTCACGAAACTCTGACCAAAGTTTGTGATCCCATCGAAGTCGCCGTTGCCGGTCATAATGTAGAGGTTGCCGCTTGAATCGGCAGCGATCCCCGCACCGGCCATCCAGATCGCGCCTTCACTTCCACCAGGTGTGACATTCCAGACGGCGACCTGTGCCAGGGAGGTAGCGCTGTACCCGAAAATCCAGCCATGGTAAGGCATGATGTCATTGTGCGAACCGAGTGCGAAATACACATTCCCATTCGCCAGCAAGAGACCGGGCCGCTGCAACTGCTCTTTGGGCTGGAATCCGGAGGCGCTGATCACCATCGGACTGCTTGGCCGTTCATTGCCCGTCGTAACGTCGAGCGCATGCAGGCGGAAGACGACGTTGTTGCTTTCCAAGGTTTCCCCGACCACATAAATTGTGTCCGTGGATGGGTCAATCACGGGTGTGCCGGTAATGCCAACCTCCGGGTTGATGATGCTGCCCACGAATGACTGCGGCACGGTGGTTGCGCCCAAAGGAATAAGGCTCACCTGCCACAACGGGGCGCCGCCCGTGTCGGCGTCAAAGGCATACACGGTATCGTGCTCGGTGGCCACGAAGACGACATTGTGCGTCCCTCCGCCTATAGAGAGGTTCGAGAGGTAAAGCGGCTGGGCAAATACTTTTCCATCCACCGTCTCGCTGAACCTGAGGCCGAAATGGGTCGAGTTCACATTGGCGGGAGTCAGCACAGTCTCGGCGAGTTGCTGCCCAGTGCGCTGGTTGTCGTTTTTCCAGGTTGTGTAGTTCAGACCGCTCGATATGGAACCCTGAATCGTCACCGTGGCCGTACCCTTGTTCGCGTTCGAATCAAGTGCCGTGACCGTAAACGTGCCCGCGGTGCTTCCCGCCGTGTACTGACCGCCAATGGTTATGGTTCCTCCGGTTGCCGACCATGACACCGGCAACCCGGCTTTGTCCAAGGCTGTGAACTGTTGCATGGCCCCGGATGACAAAGTCACAGCGGACGGACTCACCGTGATTCCTGCCCCAGAACCGCCACTGACCGTGATCTTGGTGCTGGCCTTAAACAGGGTGCCTGTCGTGGCATCCTTGGCCTGCACTTCTATCAGGTGAGCTCCATTCGACAAGTACTGGCTGGTAACAAACGTATTGGTATTGTGAACCGCCAGGCCGGGATTGTGGTCCACCCACATCTTCATATAGGTGGCCGCGACCGTGCTGGCGTAGGTCGCGCGCACCAGCACAGGCGAGCTAACCGTTGAATTATTCGCCGGACTTTCAATGGTGACGGTTTGCGCGGGAGCGATCACGACCGAAGCCGTGGTGGTGTTCCCGACGGAATCCTTCGCGGTCACGGTAAAGGTGCCCGTAGTCGAGCCAGCGGTATATAGCCCGGTGTTGCTTATAGTGCCGCCGGTGGCGGACCAGGTCACCGCGGTGCTGGCGCTGTCATTCTCCGTGAACTGCTGCGTTCCCCCTGGCGACAAGCTGGTGGCTGGGGGATTTACCGCCAAGGTTGCAACCGTGATGTTCGCTGCGGTCGTGAAAGTCTGGAGCGTGGCGGTGTCCTTAGCCTGTAGTTCAATCAAATGCGATCCGTTCGACAAGGTGACAAAGCTGTCGAACACATTTGTATTCTGTTGGGTTGTTGTGGCGACGTGGTCCACCCACAGCTTCATGTAGGTTGCGGTTGCGTTGTAGGTCGCGTGTATGTGGACCGGCGAGTTCACGCTGGAACCGTTGGCCGGAGACGTAATAGTGACGGTTCCGGCAATCGCCGTCGAAGCAAGAGGGAGAAGGCAAAGCAACACTAGACCACTTCTTCGCCTGCAGTCGGCTTTGTTCGCTAATTCCGTTGTTCTGAAGAAAGACTTAGCGCGCACAACTACGGTGGTAGAAACTGCAAACATGACGATACCTATGAAAGCTCTCTCCTAAGCAAGCTTGAGATGGTGCGGAATGCGAGCAGTGTTGGTTCTCGCTACCACATACTTGTCTTGTGGAGGGATAGAGAACGGTATTGGATAGACATTACTGCTGGATTGGAATTATCTCGGGATTGTATGCGCGGGAACTTAGGAGGTTTTCACGGGCGATTTCTGCTTCTCCGGCCTGAAACTCAGCTTGAGCACCTGCTAGATAGGGTGGGACTCTTTGCGAGACGTGGAGTATCCCGGAGTCTCACCTCAGAAGGAATACTTCAAAGAAAACTGGATCAGCCGCGGAGTCCCGACCACCGACGTAATCTGAGTAGACGATTTACTCTCGATGTCGGTCCCGGATGGATTCGCGAAGGAAGGATGGTTGAACAGGTTAAAGAAATCCGCCCGGAATCGCAGACTCTGCCGCTCGGTAAAGCGGAAGGTTTTGCCCAGCGTGAAGTCCACATTCTTCTGCGAAGGACCAATAATGCAGTTCCGCGGAGCAGTGCCATATCCCGTCGCGTCGCTGTTACCGCTGGTTGACAGCGGTATTGGGGCCGCTTGCGTATAGGCGAGTGGATTTACCCAATTTGCCAGCCTTGCTGACATGCTTCCGTGAGTAAGAGCATTGGCGCAACTGAATCCCGGCGCGAAATCCGGGGTAGCCAGGTTCGGGCTGCTTAGGGCATAAGCGCTGCCCCCCGCCGAATCGATGGGCGTGAAGGGTGAACCCGATTGCAGCGTAACCACGCCGCTCGCTTCCCAACCACCCAGCGCCTTCTGGGTCACTCCCCCGGCGTGAGAAAAGAAGGGAAGCTCATACACCCAGCTGCTCACAAAGCGGTGCCGCCGGTCGAAATCTGAAAGACCACGCGAGGCCCGCGCATTGTTCTGATCGTTGAAGCGCGTGTCAAAAGCCACCGAGGCATTCGACACGTCATCAATCGATTTCGAGTAGGTATAAGCCGTCTGCCAATACAATCCTCGTGCAAAGTGATGTGCCAACGACAATTGCAAGGAGTGGTAGTGAGAATCGGAATTAGGTGCGAATGACTCGAACGCCGCTGGAGCCAGCGGCAGCAGGGGCGCGCGTGCATTCGCATTTTCTAGCGTAGAGTCCACGATCGTGCAGGAGGGCGCTCCATCGCAAGGAACCCCCTGCAGGACCACTGGATGCTGCGGCGACGCCAGAGTGGCCTGGTCGGGATCATAGGTTGAGCGCAAGCGGGTTCCCTTGCTGCCCACGTATCCGGCCTCGAGTACCCAGTTCTTCCATAGCTCCTGCTGAATGGTCAGGTTCCACTGCTGCGTAGTCGCTGCTACCCAGTGCAGAGGAACATTCAGCCCGATCAAACTGTTCCCATTCCCCGTGAAGGAGGGAAAACATTGTGACTGCAATGGATAGGGGCAGTTGGCCGCCGACATGCCGGTCAGAAATGTAGGCTGCGGCACAAAATTCGCACTCAGCACGCCTAAAGGAGGAATTCCCGTAAAACCGGTTGCCGGATTTGGCTGAAACAGGTTGGCCAGGCTGTTCGCTCCCGGCAAGAAATTAACCGCAATTGGGAAAAACGGAGCCGAGAACGACAGATTGTCCACCGCTCCCAAATCCTCGCGCACGCTGTAAATACCATAGCCGCCGCGGAGGGAGGTCGTATGCCGTCCTAGCACGTCGTAAGCAAATCCAATCCGAGGCTCCCAAACAGTTGCGTAATTATTATTCAGCGCTCCCCGTTGCTTAGTCGCCGTGGTCAAACCCGGAAGGTTGAACTTATTAGCGCAGCGCGGATAAACAAACGGCTGTCCCGTCGTCTTGCCCAGCGACGGATCTGTATTCCCCAGGTGACATAATTCGTCAAAGGGTGACCCCAGGAATTCGGTGCGAAAGCCCAGGTTCAAGGTTAGATCTTTGCGGGCTCGATAATCATCTTGCGCGAACACGGCTCGCGCCGGGATGCGGTAGTCGTGATTGCCCACGCCGCCTCCTGCCTCGCCGAAGAAGGGGGCTCCTCCAAGGAAGCTCTGGAAATCAGTGCCGAAAGAAGTGACTCCGTTGGCGAAGAACAGCAGCCCGTTGTCCGCCACAGGAAGGTTGCGGCGGATGGCAGTGCGATCAATTTCGCCGCCAAGCCGGAACTGGTGCGCGCCGTGGGTCCAACTCACGGTATCGAGCCAGACAAAGCTATCCGAGAGCGCTTTCTGGGGTTCCTGCGGGAACGTACCGAAGGCGAACGATCCGAAGGTGAAGCGATAAATGTTGGGATCACCATTCGCCGTGGGCAGGTTGATTCCCACTTGGGTATTCGTGACCGGCGGCACGTTGTGCAACTTGTCACTGATGATGTTGACTCCGAAGCGGAACTCATTCACCAGCGTGTTGGAGAAGAGGTGAGTCTCCGTAAGGCTGCCCACGCGGTTGTGCAAGGGAATCTCCAGGGGAAAGTTCAAGTTGTTCGGCGTGGGTGCGCCGCCGGTCTGCACCTGGAAGGAATCAGCGCCGAAAGGCTGAAGAGTATTCGAATTAGCCCAGAAATAGCGGAAGGCGAGCCGATCTTTGCCGCCGCGGAAGTCGCGGTCCCAATTGCCAGTGAACTGATCGTCGGTGAACTTGCCGGGCTTGGTAATCACGAACTGGCCAGTGTTGACGAAGTGAGTGACCGGATCTATGCCGGGAGTGCAGTCGACATTGCAGCCGGGCTGCGGCACACCGGAGGGGAATAGGAATCCACCCGCCGGACCGAACTGACCTGTAGTATCGGCGACTTGCAGAAGGCCAGTGCCGCCGGCATTCGCGATCACGGGATCGATGCTGGGTACTTGAAAAACAGTCATCAAGTTGGCTGGGGAACGATCCTGCGGAAGCAATGGGACGGAAGGGCTGTTGATAAAGGTTCCCGGCGAGGCTCCGCTACGCTGGCGCGTGCCCTGATAATTCACGTAAAAATATCCGAACCTCGCCTTGTTCCCGACAGGCCCGCCCAGGTCACCGCCAAAAATGTTCTGCTTAATTACCACTTTCTTCAGAAAGAAGTCGGTGGCATCGAGTGACGTGTTGCGAAAATATTCCCACAGATCACCATGAAACGTCGCCGTGCCGCTCTTCAAAGTAGCGTTGATGTTGCCTCCGCCATTGCGGCCTTGCGAAGCGTCGTACAGGCTGGTGCTCACCTTGAATTCCTGGATCGCATCGGGATTGGGGAGCGGGGTGTAAGACAGTTCACCAAATGCGTAATCGGCAACGGAAATTCCGTCGATCAGATAGTTGTTATTGTCCTCACGTCCGCCATTAACGTGGATATACACTTGACCGCGTCCTAACTGCGAAGCGTTATTGAGGTCCGAAGAAGCCCCCGCCGAAAGCGTCAACAACTGCTGGAAGTTCCGCGTCGCCAGCGGCAGAGTGGTGATAGTGGTCGAACCCAACGATTCTCCGGTGGTCGGGGCTGTCGTCTCCACGGTGGCGACCTGCGACTGTACTTCTACCGACTGGCTTCCGCCGGTGACTTTCAGCACCGCCGTCATGCGGGTAGTTTCCGTGATCCGCACGATGATGTCAGGAAACTTCGTCGTGGCAAATCCCGGGGCGCTGACCTCCACCGAGTAATTGCCGACGGGCAGCAGAGTGGCAGTAAATGCTCCTGAGGTATCCGTCGTAACCTGGCGCAGGGTTTGGCCCGTGGCCTCACTGACCACGTTTACCTTCGCGGACGGTACGACCGCCCCCGAGGCATCCTGCACCGTGCCGGTAATGGCGCCAGTGGCGCCCCCTTGCGCCAATGCGAAAGCACTCAGCCATACGATAGAAACAAGCACCGTCAACTTGCGCACAGACGACATAGTGGCCTCCGTGGGAATGGCTCAAAACTGCTTCAGGCATTGCTGAATTAGTACGGATCGTCAAAAATGTAGAAAGATAATCTTGGCGGTATATCACCAGCGTTAGCTGTTGTAAAGCAATTGGAACTAGACGGGTGGCGGGTGTTACCGAGTATGAGTTCCCAAGGTGGACGGCGTCGATGGTGCTGCTGGGCTGCAACCCCTTGTAGGAGCGAGAATTTAGAATATCCGGGCACTCGCCCCGGTCAAAGGAGCAGAAGCGTGCTGCTGGCCGGATGAGACGGTTGGCGGCTGCTCGGCGCCTGGCGATCTTAGTTTATAATTGAAGATTCCCATCTGAGTTCCGGAGTGTTAAGAAGATGATTCGATTTTTGCAGACTCCTGGCCCGACGAAGAAAATTGTCTTAGGGGGGCTGTTACTCGTAATTTGTGCGGCCATGGTGATCACCCTAGTCTCAGGCGGAGTGGGCTCGAACTTGGGTTTTGGCGGCCCTGGCGCAGGAGTGGTGGCCAAGGTGGCCGG
>QIAS01000329.1:20497-21043 GCA_003225615.1 Acidobacteriota bacterium
GCTGCTGCCGTTTTTTGCCACGCGCGCAGTCGAGACGCTAATCACAGAGAAGGCGGCTGTAGCCGAGGCGCAGCGCATGGGCTTGAAGGCCACCGACGCCGAACTCCAGGACGAACTGCAGCACGGGCAACTCGCTCAGTACATTTTTCCTGGCGGCAATTTCATTGGCCAGGACGAATACGACAATTTTGTGCAGCGCAATTTCGAGATGACCATCCCGCAATTTGAAGAGCGGCTAAAAGAAGACATACTGAAACGGAAGTTGCAAGCGCTGGTTTTCGGCAGTGCCAACGTCACCGAGGCCGCGCTGCGCCAGGAATTCGAACGCAAGAACACCAAGGTGAAGTTTGAATACGCCGTGCTCAGCCAGGATGATATCCGCAGAGGCATTCATCCCAGCGAAGATGAGCTGAAAGCTTTTTACGAGCGCAACAAGAACACTTACAACAATTCGATTCCTGAGCAGCGCAAAGTTAAGTATGTGCTGATTGATATTCCGAAGCTGGAAGCGGAAACGCCGGTCACAGCGCGGGATCTACAGACCTA
>QIAS01000329.1:21113-21697 GCA_003225615.1 Acidobacteriota bacterium
AGGGCGTAGAAGAGGCTCGCAAGAAAGCGGAAGACTTGCTCAAGCAATTGAAGGCGGGGGCCAACTTCGCCGATGTAGCGAAGAAAAACTCGCAAGACGCGGACAGTGGCAAGAACGGGGGTTCCCTGGGATGGGTGCAACGATCCAGCATCCCCGCTCCTGAGGTCGCCAAAGCGGCATTCTCACTGCCTAAGGGAACGACCAGCGAGGTCATCAATGCGGGTTATGGATTCGATATTTTACGCATTGACGACACGCAGACGGCGCATTTCAAGACGCTCGACGAAGTGAAGGCGCAGATCGAGCCAATCCTAAAGAAAGACAAGGCGGCGCGTGCCGCCGAGAATACAGCTAACACTTTAGTGAACCAGGCACGTGCTGACGGTCTGGACAAAGCGGCAGCGGCTAGGGGGTTGCAGGTAGTCACGACTGACTTCTTCGCGCGCAATGCCAGCCTGCCAGGGGTTGGCCCGTCGCCGCAGTTTATGGACGCCGTTTTCGGTGCGCGCGAGAAGTCGCCGCCAGACATGGCAGGGCTTCCGCAAGGCTATGCCATTTATGAATTGCTGGGCGTGAAGCCTCCT
>QIAS01000329.1:21739-23009 GCA_003225615.1 Acidobacteriota bacterium
AAGAATTCAAGAATGAGCGTGCCGGGGTGCTGCTCCGGCAGAAGACACAGGAACTTTCTGACCGAGCTAAGGCGGCCCACGACCTGAAAAAAGCGGCCAAGGAAGTCAGCGCCGTGGTCAAGACCAGCGACTTCGTTTCGCCCGATGGCCAGGTTCCCGACGTCGGCTCGATGTCCGGAGCTGCTTCCGTAGTGTTCAGCCTGAAGCCGGGCGAGATCACGGGCCCCATTAATGCAGGCGGGCATGGCGTGGTGGCGAAAGTGCTCGACAAGCAGCTGCCGAGCGACACGGAGTTTGCCCAGAAGAAAGACCAGGTCCGGGATTCACTGCTGCAGGCCAAGCAGAACGAGACGTTCGGCCTCTTCCTTTCGAATCTTCGCCAGCAGATGGAAAAAACGGGGAAGATCAAGATCAATCAGCAGGAACTCAAAGCCTTGACCAAGGCTCAGAACACCGAAGAGGGCGAGTAAAGGTAGCTGAAAAGCCCGCGCTTAAGCGGCACGGGAGCACAACTCGCTCGCTGCCGTTGCGGTAAGGGTCAGGAAGCCGAGGTTTTCCGCAGCTTTTCGCCAATCGGCAATTCATTTTTCTTGAGGCGGACCAAATAGAGTATCCATGTCGTTCCCGCGCGCCACAGGCATTTTGCTGCATCCAACGTCGCTGCCTTCGCGGGGCGGCATTGGTGATTTCGGTCCCGCCGCGTACGAGTTTGTAGATTTCCTGGCTGCGGCCCGCCAGGGGCTGTGGCAGGTGCTGCCGCTAGGACCCCTCGGCTACGGATACTCGCCTTATTCTTCTACCTCTGCCTTCGCCGGGAATCCCCTCCTCATCAGCTTGGAGCGGCTGGCGGAACATGGCTGGCTTGAGCGATCACGCCTGGCGGAGCTTTCGGACGAGGTGAAGCCGGTAGATTATCCGCAAGTCTTCGCGCGCAAGATGCCACTATTGGCGATCGCCGCGCGCAATTTTATCGCGACCGCCTCCGGACAGGCGCGAGCCCGGTTTGAAGCGTTTTGTTCCGAGAACAACTGGTGGCTGGAAGATTTTGTACTGTTTGACGCGCTGCGCGCCCGCTCTCACCTGGAGAGCTGGAACCAATGGCCGCGGGAGATCGTCCGGCGGGAGCCGGCTGCGCTGGATGCAGCCCGCCAGGAACTGCGCGACGATCTCAACATGCGCCGGGCGGTCCAGTTCGCTTTTCACGAGCAGTGGCGTGCTCTGCGGCGGTATTGCACGCAACGCTGCATTCGGGTGGCTGGCGATATCGCGA
>QIAS01000329.1:23033-24842 GCA_003225615.1 Acidobacteriota bacterium
CAACTATTTCGCCTCGATGAAAACCTGGAGCCCGAAGTAGTTTCGGGAGTGCCGCCGGACTTTTTCAGTGAGACGGGCCAGCGCTGGGGCAACCCCCTGTACCGCTGGGACGTCATGCGTTCACGGGGTTATGAATGGTGGGTTCACCGGCTGCGCTGGGCCACGCAGAATTGCGATTACATCCGTCTCGATCATTTTCGCGGCTTCGAACAATTTTGGGAAATTCCCGCCAGCGAACCAACCGCCATCCGGGGACGCTGGGTGGACGGGCCTAAGGACGATATTTTCCACAAAGTGCGTGAAGCACTGGGTGGGCTGCCGTTTTTTGCGGAAGATCTGGGATACATCACGCCGGAAGTCCATGCCTTGCGCGATCGCCTGCAAATTCCGGGGATGGCCGTCCTTCAGTTTGGTTTTGGAGATTCGGGTGCGCACATCTATTTGCCGCATCGCTTGACTCCCGACAAGGTCATCTACACTGGAACGCATGACAACGATACCGTGGTTGGCTGGTGGAACTCCGCTGCTACTGAGCAAGAACGCTGCCATGCGATCGCGTATCTGGGCCCGGCGCAAGATGGCATTCACTGGGCATTCATTCGCGCTGCGCAAGCCTCGGTTGCTAATTTGTGCGTGGTTCCGCTGCAGGACGTGCTTGGCTTAAATAGCGAGGCCCGCATGAATACTCCGAGCCAGAATGACGGGAACTGGAGATGGCGCTTCGAGCGCGGGATGCTGGCCGAGCAACTTGCGGAAAAGCTGGCGCAGCTGGCGGAAGTGACTGACCGAGTGCCCCAGCCCTGTGCAGCGCAGCCTTTCGATGATTTCGTTGCCTGAGACCTGCCTGAGGTGTAAATCAAGATTTGGGCAGCGGCCGCAGCCGCGTCGCGGCGTTGGGGAGGATGCAGGATTCCGATGCGCTCTCCAGGGCCTTATCCAGCGCTTGTCCCAACGTTGCCAGATCCTCCGGTTTCATCAACTGCTGCATTTCTTCAAATAATTGGCGCTCCTCTTTGCGGATATGGTCCGAGAGGGCTTTGGCAAACTCCCGCAGATCATTTTCGGTCACGGTCCGGGCACTAGCGCGATTAAAGAAAGCCTGCAAAGTGGCGTGCTCGATGAGTAGTTCGCTTACCAGCGGCCGCAATTCGGAGAACTTCTGTGCGGCGGGGAACAAAACTTGCTCTTCCGCCGCAAAGTGCGCTCCAATCTCCTGCTCGTAAATCTGCTGAATCTCCCGCTGCCACGCCTCCAGTTCTACGTCGCCCGCCTGCACCGCACGCTCGATGCGGACGCAGAGCGCGAGGGCACGGTGGTGCTGATGCGATAGCGGGATCAGGTTTTTATTACGCAGCATTCTGGATTAACGCTTAGTCGGCTGTGGTGGCTGCCTGCGACCAACTGCCTTCCGCCGGCCGGAGAGTCAGCCAGTCAGTGCGCATGCGGTCCCACTCCTGTATCAGCAGGCCATGCGATTCGAATAGTTCGCGGATACGGATGCGTGGCCATCCCGCGATTTCCTCGAGAATGGGCGCGAGCACAGCCAGGGCATTGGTGCTGAGAATGGTGCGCTTTGCAATCTGCGCGACATGCTTTGCTTCGGAGACGGCGATTGTGAAACCATCGCGAACGTTCACGTGCAGCATCACGTGAATATCGGAGCTGCCGTCGCCCACGTAGACAATGTTGTCGGGGCCGACTTGCCGGCTGGTCTGCAATTCGTCCAAGACGGCGACCTTACCGTAACCTGCGGTGGCCTGCTCGATTCGCTCCACATGGCCGGAACTGGTGTAGGAGAAGCGCGTCCCA
>QIAS01000329.1:24883-25757 GCA_003225615.1 Acidobacteriota bacterium
GGAGAGGACGTAGAAATCGAAGTGGTAGCCCTCGATCCCGCTATCGAGAATCTTGTAAAGGAGATCAATCTTCTCTTTCAGGCGCACCCGTTTGCCCGCCTCGTAGAGGTGCTCGCGGCGAACTTTGCTGTGAAATTCAGGATCGTGCAGCAACAGATACGCTAGCTCGGCACCCTGCTGCACGAGGTTAAGTTTTGCCATCCCACGCGCCTTGCGCTCGAATTCATCTGTCGAAATACCGAGCATTTCGCTCAGGACGTAACCGGAGTCGTTGAAGGTGAGGGTCTGGTCGAAATCGCTCGCAAAAATGTACCGCTTTAAAGGCTTTTCGCTCATATGCGTATTAGATTAGGTGGGGGTTGTAAATGACAGATTAAAAAATTGCGGATCATAATAAAAAGAATTAATGGATGTCATTGGAGAATATCGTGATTTCTGCTGGTTAGATGATGTGTAGAACTTTCGTAACCGCAAATTTTCAGCTGCCAGCTTCTGTCCTTAGCGCAAAATCGTGAGTGCTGGCCACTATAAAGCCACGCCGCTTTACTAAATCGTCGGCACCGTTGAGAATGGTTGGTTCGGAGACGCGGCGAGCCGCTTCTCTTCATATGGCTGATCACAGTTAACAGGAGCCTTCATGCTAGCGACCGGAGAAGTCATTCGTTTGTTGAATTATGTGGACGACATTGCCGCCACTCTACGTCGTATCAGTGTTTCCGTTCCTACTCTCACCCCGGAAGAGCGCAAGCGCCTGGCCGAGTATATGCGCAAGTCCGATCCCAACTTCATCGCCGTGCTGGAATCGCTGGAAAAGGGAGGCCAGTAGTGGGCGAGATAAAAACCGTCGCCGTCATCGGCGCCGGCATTATGGGCC
>QIAS01000329.1:25822-29915 GCA_003225615.1 Acidobacteriota bacterium
ACCAACCTCACCAAAGCGGTGGAACTCGGAAAATTAACTCCTCACGATGCTGACGCCGCGCTTACGCGAGTGGAGTACGCCACTTCCGTGGAGCAGGCTGCGCGCGAGGCCGACTTGGTGATCGAAGCAGTTCCGGAAGAGATGGAGTCGAAGATCGAAATTTTCACTCTGCTGGACAAAATCTGCCGCCCAACCACCATTCTTGCCTCTAACACTTCTTCGCTCAGCATTACCGAGATTGCCAGTGTCACATATCGCGCCAAGAAGTGCCTGGGAATGCATTTCTTTAATCCAGTGCACAAAATGAAGCTGGTGGAAGTGGTGCGCGCACTGGAGACCGATGACGAGACACTTGCGGCTGCGGCGGAAGTGGGCAGGCGCATGGGGAAGGACGTGGTGGTCATCAAGGAATCGCCCGGGTTCATCACCAGCCGCATCAACGCGATGATCGGAAACGAGGCGTTCTACATGCTGCAAGAGGGAATCGCGTCGGCGGCGGACATCGACAAGGCTTTAAAGCTGGGATTGAATCATCCTATGGGGCCGTTTGAGCTCGTCGATCTGGTAGGCCTGGACACGCGACTGCACATTTTGGAGTACCTGCACAGGACGCTGGGCGAAAAGTTCCGCCCCGCGCCTCTGCTGGTGCAGTACGTAAAGGCCGGACGATTGGGCCGGAAGTCGGGCCGCGGCGTTTATGAGTATCCCGAGCAAAAGGCGAAGGAACCTTCCAAGGTGGACGAAAAGCCCGTTCCAGTTGGCAAAAGAGGCTAAGCGAGACGCTGCAAGCTCCGTCGTAGCTGTAGAGACGCGGCAGCCGCGTCTCTACAGTCAGTTCAGATTACGCTGAAAAACGACGAATCTTACTTGTTAATGTCGTCTTTGGATTCCAGACGCTTCACCAGTCCTTCCACGTATGACTTTTGCGCGTCCGGCGCGCTCGCGAGCGCAACCTTCATTTCTTTGGCGGCATTGCTAAAGTCGCCTTGCGCGCAGTAAACCCTGGCCAGTCCAGAATGCACAAACCACTGGTCAGGATATTTTTTTGCATTGGTGCGGAAGATTGCAAAGGCCTCGTCCTGGCGATTTTGCCCCTGCAGGCCGCGAGCAAACATGTGGATCTGCAGCGGGCTTGCCTTTTCTAATGCCTTATTCTGGGCTGCCGCCGCTTCGTCTTTGTGGCCCATGGCGGCGAGTACTTTCGATTTCGTTGCCAGGTTGTCGAAGCGCTCTTCATTCTCGATCGACTTGTCGGTGTACTTCAGGGCTTCTTCCAGATTCATCTTGTTATCGACAAGATAATTGGCAGCATCATCCCATCCAAACCAGGTGTACTGGGCCAGGCCACGAAGCTGGTTGTGCAGGCTGGCCTCGACCATGTCATTCACTTTGACCGAGACATTGAACGGCACCGCGAGTTTTTCCCAGCGCAAGCTAACCACGGCGGAATCGGGTTTGAGTTGATCGAAGTCGTAGGTCAGCGCGTCGTGAAACTCTGCCGGTTGCGGTTTCACGTTCACACGCAAGGCGTCTTCCTTGGGATCGTAAGTGAAGCTGCCCCAGGAAGTGGAGTTCTTCGAGAATATTACCGTCCACTCGTCCGCAGTGGGGATCATGTGCAGGCCGTAGGTTCCTCTATCCAGCGGCTTGCCTTCGACGAGCACGGGATCGGTGAATTGAATCGTGGTGTTCTCATTGGCTCCGGCCCGCCATGGCTGTCCATAAGGGACCACTCCGCCCCAGATTTTGCGGCTGCCCGCCAGAGGACGGTGATAGGAAATCGTGACGTCGGTGATGCCGATGCGCTGCGTCAGCACGGCGTGCTGGCTTTGTCGGGGAAGGTCAAGAATGGTGGATTGCGCGTGGCTGAGAACGCCGGCCATGAAGCCGCTCATTACTACCAGCGGCGCGAGGGCGCGAAAAATCACACGTATGGTCATAGAACGCTCCTATCAGGGAAAGGGATCCGAGCAGGCGGTGCTGCGCCCCAAGCTCGGGAGTCGCTACTTAGACGAAGGCCAGCTGTTTGGGTGAGCAGATAAACCCTTGCGGAAGGTCCCCCGGGCAGTACTCACCGCGTGCAGAGGACAGTCGGCCCTGCAGATAGATCCTGGGAACTCTTCTGTCGCCGCTTCCGTATCTCATCTTAAAGATGGCAAGGCGGGACCTGAGACCACCGCCAAGCTATGCTTGATTGTCGCTCGAGTCAAATGACTTGAGGCAATCCGGAGCCCCCATCCGCCTTCCCAGGCGCTGGGGGCATGTCTTCATGGGCGCACTTCTCGACATCGTCCGGCAGTCGTTGTCCACCCTTTGGGCGCATAAGCTGCGCTCCTTTCTTACTATGTTTGGAATCGCATGGGGCGTAGGTTCACTACTGCTTCTAGTGGGGCTCGGGGAGGGATTTCGAAGCGGACAGGACAAGAACCTGGCCAATCTGGGACAGGACATAATGTTTGTGTTTCCGGGACGGATTCCGGCGGTCGAAGGCAGTCTGCAGTCAGGCCGGCCCTACAACTTCACCTATGATGATTATGTTGCGATCCGCAATGAAGCCAAGTTCCTGCGGGCTCTCTCGCCGGTGCTGAACCGGGAAGATATCCGCGCGGTCAGCGAGTATGGCAGCACCAATGGCCAGGTTTTCGGCGTTGCGCCGGATTACGGCCACATTCGCACCGTACCCGTTAACCCGGGCCGCTGGTTCAACGAAGAAGACAATACTGAGCACCGTCGGGTTGCGATTGTGGGCTGGGAGCTACTCAGGAACGTCTTTCCGGGACGGCCCGCCGTGGGCAACACAATTCTGCTCAACGGGATCGACTTCGACGTCATCGGCGTGGTCGAAAAGGTTGGCAAAGAAGGCAATAACGGTACTAATGGCCGAATCTTCGTGCCTGTCGAAACCATGCGCATGCTTTTTCCGTTGAAGGGGGAACACGGCGAGAACGCCATTTCGTTTATCAATTATCGTCCGCTCACCAAAGAACAGCACCTCCGCGCCAAGCAAGAAGTACATGAAATTATTGCGCGGCGGCACAGCTTTGATCCCAAACTGGAAGATGCCTTCACCGACTGGGACACCATCGAGAACGCTATGCGTGTAGCAAAGATCTTCGACGCGATGGACTGGTTTCTCGGAGTGGTCGGATTGGTGACGCTTGCTTTGGGCGCGATCGGCATTATCAACATCATGCTGGTCTCGGTGACCGAGCGCACTAAGGAGATTGGGCTGCGCAAGGCACTGGGTGCTACTTATCGCAACATACTGACGCAGTTCTTTATTGAAGGTGCATTTCTCACGGCGTTAAGTGGCGGGATCGGCTTGGCAATCTCTGTCGCTTTCGTGACGGTGCTTGCGCAGTTGCCGGCGCCAGAGGGTTTTGATACGCCGCGCATCGTGCCGGTATCGGCCGTAGGCGCAATTTTGTCTTTGGCGATCGCGGGCATCGTTGCGGGTCTGTATCCCGCGCGCAAAGCGGCATTGCTTCCGCCGGTGGAAGCGCTACGGCAGGAGTGACTCATGTTTAGCGATCTGTCAAAACAGGCATACAACGCGCTGCGCTATAACCGGCGCCGGTCCTTACTCACCATGTTGGGAATGGCTTGGGGCATCGCAACGGTTGTGCTGCTGTTGGCCTACGGGACCGGGTTCCAGCGTGGATTAATGGTCGCCTTCCGCACGTTCGGGGGCAATCTGATCGCGATTTTTCCTGGACGCACCTCGTTGCAAGCCGGGGGCAGCAAAGCGGGTACGCAGATTCGCCTTACGACCGAAGACCTCGATTACCTGCGGGCCGAGGTTCCGCTCATCAAGCGCATGTCACCAGAGGTGAACAAGCAGAGCGTGATCGCCTACGGGACGCGCAACGCCAGCTTCAATGTTCGCGGGACGTACTCGAGCTATCAAAAGATTCGCAACGTGGATGTGGCTGAAGGCAGCTTCTTTGGCGAGCAGGAAGATTTCAGCCATAGCCGGGTGGCGCTGCTCGGCTACGATGTGAAGAAGAAACTTTTTTCCGGCCAGAATGCGATCGGCGAGACGGTGCGCATTGACGGCATTTCCTACCAGGTCATCGGCGTGCTCAAGCACATG
>QIAS01000329.1:29923-30401 GCA_003225615.1 Acidobacteriota bacterium
ACGACAACATGAATGGCATGGTTTATGTTCCATTCAGCGCCATCGGCGACCTGAAGAAAACCTACTATTTGGACGCGATTACGCTGGACTACGAAGGAGAGCACGCCAAGGTAGTCAAAGCAGTGCGTGACTGCGTGGCGTTCCACCACAGTTTTAATCCCAAGGATGAGCGCGGCGTCTTTATTTTTGACGCTGTGAAAGATCTGGCCGATCTGACGGTTATCACCGTCGGCATCAAGATACTGCTGGGCTTCATCGGTATGCTGACGCTGGGCATTGGCGGTGTGGGGCTGATGAATATCATGCTGGTCTCAGTTACGCAGCGCACGCGTGAGATTGGCATCGAAAAGGCCTTGGGCGCGCGCAAATGGCATATTCTGTTCCAATTCCTCACGGAAGCGCTCGCGATTACGTTGCTCGGAGGTCTGGCGGGAGTGGTTCTGGCCTATATCGTTTCCTGGTCGGTCGGTTCCCTGAC
>QIAS01000330.1 GCA_003225615.1 Acidobacteriota bacterium
TCGTGACGACATGGGCGCAAACGTATACGGGGCGCCGGTTTTGCGGACTTTCTCCGCCGCCACGTCGGCAGCCAGACGCAACTCTTCCAGGCGCATAGCGCGGTGGTTCATACAGTCGAAGGAAATTTTTTCGTGCTCTGTTCCTGGGAGTCGAAGTATTTCCAGCGCGATGAGTTCAATCGAACGCAGCAGCTCGGCGCCTCGTTCCAGCAAAAGAGCCGAGTCCGGACCGGCAAATTCCACCAGAATCTCGGGACGCTCCCAATCACGCTCTTCAGGCAGAGGAGGATCAACTGTGATGCGGTACTTAACGCGCAATCCCCCGTGCGCAACAATACCTTTCAACAGCTCATTGATCTTGTTTGCCGCAGCAATTTTGTCCGGGATAGCCATTGAATTAAGCCTTCAGCTCTCAGCCATCAGCGCTCAGCGAAACCGCACCGAAACTTTGACGTTCGCAGTGCGTTGACGGCTAACAGCTACTTGTCCTTCTTCCGCGCGCGCTTCTCCATCATTTCGCGCATTTCACGTCCAAGTTCTGTGCGGTTCATGATCGCCTGTTGCACAATGCCGATCAAGTTTCCTTCCGCCCAATAGAGGCAAAGTCCGGCCGCCAGGTTCCAGCTGATAACTCCCAGCATGACCGGCATCATCAGGTTCATCATCTTCTGCTGCGCCGGATCCATCCCCGCCTGCGGCGTCATGCGCTGCATGAACAGCATGGTGATGATAACGGCGATGGGCAAGATGTGCCACGGGTCCGGCGACGACAGATCTCTGATCCAAATGCAATGCGCATGGCGCAAATCGAGCACCGCGCCCAGCATGCTGTAATAGGCGAACAGGAACGGCATCTGAATGATCAAAGGCAGGCACCCACCGGCCGGATTCACGCCTTCTTTCTTGTAAAGCGCGGAAATGTCCACATTCATCTGCTGCTTGCGCGGGTCGCGCATGCCGTACTTCTTGTATTTTTCCTGGATGGACTTGATTTGCGGCGCGACCCGCTGCATCTTCAGCATCGACTTCATCTGCGAAATGCGTAGTGGTAACAAGGCCAGATTGATGATCAGAGTCTGGATGACGATGGCCCAGCCCCAGTTCGGCACCATGTGATCGTAAGTCCATTTCAGCCAAAGGAACAAAGGCCGCGCGATGATGCCGAAGAAACCAAAATTCACCAATCCCCGCAAATCCTGCTCAGCGCCTGTGATCGTCGGTACGTGGACTGACTCCACTATCGGCAGCGATTTCGGGCCTACAAACATCTGCCCGACGCTACGTCCCTTGGTGTTGCCCACCGCCGCGCCTAGAAGCTCCACCTTCACCGTGTCGTTGGGATTCGGGTTCTTCGCATCCTTCGGAACATCGAGCGAGTTCCGCAGCGTGACCATGGCCGCGTTCTGTGGCTCATCTGGAATGAAGACGGCGGCGAAGTACTGATTCACCACTCCTGCCCAATTGAAGGGACCCGGCAGTGTGTTGCCACCGCTGATCTTCTTTATCGCCAGGCGCTCGATTTTGCTGTTGTATTGGTATTCAATCCGGCCCGCAGCATAGGAAGCAGGGCTGGTCTCATCCCCGAATCCCGAGGGCCACATGGAGAAGGCCGGAATTTCGCTCCCCTTGTAGCTGACCGAGGTCTCCACTTTCACGACATAGGTGTGATACATCCGAGTCGGAGTACTCGAACGTGATTGCTGCTGGAACAGAAATCATTCCCTCCTGCGAAACCACAAAGAGTGCCGAGTTCAATTTATTGCGCAGTGATTCGTCGTAGGTCCACAGTGAGAGAGGATAGCCATATTTCTCCGCGGCGGCGACATTCACGAGTTCAAGCGGGTTTCCCTTGTCATCGTCATATTTTTTTAGAATCCATGACTTGACCTGCCCGCCATGGTTGCTGAACCGGATGCGGTACAAATCGTTTTCAATGGTCGTTTCCGCTTCTATTGCCGCTTGCTTGGTGCCCGAGGGCGGGAGCGTAGCGGGTCGGTGAGTGAGGGCGCTTGACACCGCGGCTCCAGGCGCGCTCTGATTTGCCGCACTCTGCGCCGGCGCCGTCTCGGCTTGCTTTTGTGGCTTGGTTTCTGCCGGCTGCGGCCCATATTTTTTCAGCAGCGGCTGGAACAACATGATGACCAGGAAGGTGAGCGCAAACACCAGCAGCAACCGCCGCTCCATCCCCGGTTCTTGATTAGGATTTTGAAAGTCTGCCAAATTATTAATACCGTCTAGTTGCAGCTGACTGCATCGGGGGTGGAGCAGGCCTCTGGGTCAGTGTGCCATCTCAAATCCTGTGCTCATCATTCTTGCGCCAACCGTCGGATCAACTCTGCAAGCCCGTAAGGGCGGAATTCATTAGCCCAGCGCGTGAGCGCTGGGTCAAAGCGAGGGAAACGAGCCAGCCCCGTAGGGGCGACACTCTTAGCGCAGGGCGTCAGCCCTGCATGAGCGTGAGGGCTTTAGCCCTGTGGCTTTCAACACAATCTTGATTCCCATACGTACCAGGCTCGTCCATAGCACAGCCGCGTCCATCCTTCACCACTGGATCGTATCCGCCTCTTGCCAACGGATGGCAACGCAGCACTCGCCAGCTGGCCATAACCATGCCGCGAATTGCGCCATAACGTTCCACCGCCTCCATGGCATATTCGGAACACGTAGGCACATATCTACACGATGGCGGAAGCAAAGGCGAAATCAGCCACTTGTATCCGCGCAGCATTTGGAGCAGCAGCTTTTGTGCGACATGCCTCATAAATTGCTTATTTTGGTGACTTCGCCGCCAGCTTTTGCTGGATCACCGCGAAAGCCTGGCCCACTTCCCCCAGCAAATCCGCAAAATCTATTTTCAGAACCGACTTCTTGGGGTTAATCACCACATCTACTGGCACCGAGGATGTCATCGGCCGGAGCCGCACCGCTTCCCGCAGGCGCCGTTTGATCCGGTTGCGCTCGACCGCCCCGCCCAGAACTCGTCCGACCGTGAATCCGACTCGCAACCCGCCTGCCTGCGCCCGGCGCAGATAAAACACCGTCATATGAGCCGAAAAGTGTCGTCGTCCTTCTTTGTACACGCGCTCGAAATCAGCATGCCGCAGCAATCGCAGGCTGCGCGGAAACTTCCCACTCAACCCCCCACCCGACCGATTGTTGTGCCCTTGCGGGGCGACGTAACTCACGGTAGCCCACGCCCGAAAGTTTTGCGAAGGCCCGTAATGCACGGAGAAAGGAAGTTTATTCGCGGAACCCGGGCTTCACTGAAACCCGCTTGCGACCCTTGGCACGGCGGCGCGAAATCACTGCCCGACCGGCCTTGGTCTTCATGCGCGTACGAAATCCGTGCGTCTTCGAGCGATGACGCCGGTTGGGCTGGAATGTGCGCTTGGGCATGAAAAATAGCTGCTCCTTACTTGGAAAAATCGCCGCAGAACAAACGAAGAGTATAAATGACGGGGAGCAAGGGCGGCAAACTAACGCTGGGTAGGATGTGGCGACGGGAAAAACGGCCCACCCTGGTTTTGGGTCATGGGCACGGCATGGGGTCAATGCGTGTAATCGCCGGTTTTGAACAACTGACAGAAACAGATGCCGTCATGGGCTAAACTCATTCACGTGAAAAAGTCGCCAGTTGCTTCCACGAGGCGGTACCATCACATCGGAATTCCCACTACCGAGCGTCGAGAAGGTGAACGCCTGATCGCGCACTATGCGACGTTCGTGTCTGGATATGAAACCAGCGCCTACGGAATCGAGTGGATGCGGTTCGAACCTGAAGCACCGGTCCCTGAACTTGTGCGTACTGTTCCGCATGTCGCCTTCGAAGTGGACGATCTCTCCGCTGAAATCGCCGGAAAAGAGATACTTATTGCGCCCAACTCACCCCCACCGGGCGTGAGCGTGGCTTTTATTGTCGAGAATGGAGCCCCAATCGAGTTGCTCCAGTTTGATAAGAAGTGATGCCTGACAACCGTCAATGGCGTTGTGGCGGATCGTTGGCGAAAAATCGCGATTAGAGCACTCACCCGGGTCACATGTGTAAACGCCCCTTTAATAACAGCTATGGGAGGCGCTAGAAGTGCAGTTTGACACGTTTCGTGCGTCCTGCCCATCAGGTGTAGCATGCATTTTGGGTTGGGGGGTGATACATGGCCCGCCGCAGAGAAACTCCCATTGAACGCATATTCCTGAAAGTCCTCCACCGCAAGATGAGTGCTGCGGAACGCCGTATCTTCCTCGGCAAGCGTAAAGCCAAACCCAAACAGGCATAGCTCCGATTCTGGCTGAAACTCGGCAATCGTCGATTGTTGGCGAAATCGCGTTTACACTAAAAATCGGGGTTCTGAGTGAAATCGCCCTGATGGCAACAGTTATCGCGAAAGATTCGAATTTCGTTGGTACGCAGTTTTCCGGCGATTTAAGCTCCACGTATGAGAGCGATGGTGTCAAGCGTTTTCGAGCACACTGCAGCATGCACTCGCAGAAGAGCGCCATTTCGCTCTCGTTGAGGATTTTGCTCTGCCAACCACGGCTCTAAGCAAGTTGGGGTGAGCGTCCGGAATGCACTCCGGACGCTCACGTTTGAGTAGGCCTGCACGAAATTTGGTTCGGGCCGAGATTAGCTGGGCTTCATTGCATCCCCGTGGAGTCTAGTCGCGAACTGAAGAAGAGGAAGAAGTTGGATCCGACTTCAATAGCTCTGCCGGCTGCTTCCGCATCATCCATTGCCTTGGCCGAGGTGATGCCGCTGCTCCCATCTGCAGACGGCCAGTCGCTCTGGTGAAGTATCAATACCGGCCTGACCTCCCACCAGATCGGTGTGGCATTCACGCGACTGTTGTCCACAACGTGGCTGTGATTCGGGGTTGGGACGAAAATCGGCATTGTTGGAGGACCCGTCTTGCCCAATGCAGCCAACGTCACCGAAAGATCGACCGACGAGGCGTGCATGGTGCATGTGCCGGGTACGGGATGATTCGGGTCAGGACATTGGGTGGAAACGGCCGGATGCGTCTTCCAAGCTTCGGGCACAAACCCAAAGAACTTGATTAAGGCCGCTCCCAGAGCGGGCCCGCAGAGTTCGCCCGGCCTGCCTCCACTGGGGCATGCCATAGCGTCGTTCGGGTTTTGATCATTGTCCACGGAAAACATGGGAATGAACACGTAGAGATGTGCAGTGTGTTTAATGTTTCCGCCGGTCGGATCCTGTGTGGGTTCGGTGACCGCCTGGCAAATTGGCGTCTGCATCTCAGCGGGATCGGACTGCGCCAATATGCCATTGAAATCCAGGTCCAGCGTGGGCTGGTCCACACAGTCAAAATTCTGCAGGTAAGTAAATGTGACCAGCTGGTTGTTGCCGAAGCCATGAGTCTGGTTGGCAGCCAACTGCGCCGAAGCGGTGGCCACACCGAGCGTCATAGATACACATACGGCGAGCGTGAGCCAAAGATGCGAGTGTAAGGTCTTCCCGATTTGTCGTGCTTGAGGTCGCAAACGATTCATCTGATTACTCCTTTCCTTTAGCGAACCGTGTCAAAGGAATACGCATGGCTGGGCCAGTTGGCGCGGTCATGCGCAGGTTTTTTGTCCCTGGGCGGCGCAGGACCAGCAGCACCTCTAGAACTTGAGACTTAGCAGGTACTGAATGAGGTCACTTTTCTCGCTCTCGCTCAGCCCCAGCTTCATACAAGTGTTGTAGTGGTCAACGACCGCGTTCAGATTGGGGAAGCGGCCGTCGTGATAGAAACCGCCTTTGAAGTGCGTAGACAGGGCACCGATAGGCGATGTTCGATAGCGGTGATCCGGCCCACGATCTGCCTGGAAGCTGTCGATACAAACCTCTGACGCCGTGTGCAGATTCCAGCCCGGCTCGGTCCAGAGAGGTTCAGCATGGCAGTTGTTGCATCCCGCCTTTCCGCTAAACAGCTCATCACCGCGAGCCGCCGCCGCTTTGTCGAATGGCACCGTCGGGTTTGGCGCAGGAATTGAGAGCTGATATAGCTGCAGGGCGGCCAGCTTGGAAGTGATCAGATCGTCATCCGGATTGATATGAGGCAAATCTCCAAATCCGTGCGCCGCCGCGATTGGAAATTGGGCAGCATCGTTCAGCCGGGGATCGAAGAACCGGCCTTTGCCATGCATCTCGAGATTTGCGACGAATGCATTCCAGTGCGGTACCGAACCCCAGCCAATCCAGGTATGCAGGTTCACTCCGCCCAGCCCGAAAGCAGGAGGAATCAACGAGGCACCCGAAACGTTCGTCCCGGTGACTACACCGTCGGAGATTTGCTGCGGATTGAATGCCTTTCCGTCCAGCGCCAACTCGGCATCGAATTTTCCCGGTCCCCAACTGTTCAGCACCTTCCTCACCGTGGGCTGAGTAGTTCCCAGCAGATCAGCAAAAGCGCTCAAATCAGGAGCAAGAGCAACAATCGCTCCCACGTTCAGATCGCGATTCGCCCACCCATCCAAGCGATGACCGATGCAGCCGGTGCCCGGGTTAGGCGTGATCTGGCCGCCACAAAGAGCGGGCATCGAATTGTCCACGGTTGAGTGGCAAAGAGCGCATTGAATCCCAACCGACTGCAAAGTTCCGGAAGAATTGAAGAATCCAGTGACGCCGAGCACCGCATTTAATTTAAGGAGTGCCAGAGTGACCGCTGGATCATCCAGGTTCACCCTTCCCTTCTGGATCTTCTGCACCAGATCGCTCGGGAGCGCGTCCACGTCTACCTTCAGTCCTACCGCCAGTGCCGTTTTCGGACTTACTCCCGGCCCCACTCCGCCCAGGCCAGCTCCTTCGATCGCTTGGTGCAATTTCAGTGTGTCGCCCCAGAATGCCTGGTCGCCGAAAGTGTCAAAACGGAAAGTCTGCTCTCCTTGTTGCACCTTTTGTATCGCGTTATCGACAACCGGATTTTGCCTTGCGTTGTGAGCGGCCACCGACCCTGAATGGCTGATTACAACCATAGTCGCTGCAAATAAGAGTGTGAGGGTCACCATCACAAGGGTGCGAATTTTTGATCCCGACATCTGAAACCTCCTCATCCTTCGCGGGAACAGCCAACTACTCTGCTCTTCGAGGGAAATTTGCGGTACCTGAGAGAGCGTGAAGGCGAATAGAGGTTTCTTGTCCGTTGTCGAGGGAATGTAAACAGATTGTCAATTCTTTGTTGCTGCTAAACGGGAGGATTGTCTCCGAAACGCAGACCTGCAAGACGCATGGTTGATGGCGTTTACACTAAGTAACCGCCCACACGGATGACGAACTGGCTGCGGGATTGGGCGCCCCCAAGGCGTTTTGGGATCAGCTGGTCGGAGGTTTGGCGCGAGAAGATGGTGTTGACGTTCAAGAGTGGCACTCCTGCTCACCAAAGGCCGGTTGTTCTGCGTCTGAAGCACAAGGACAGGAACATCCCGTACCTGTCCCCATCTCAGGGCTGCTTCATGGCGAGTTTCGCTCTTGGCGATAAAGCAGTGAAGGCGGCGCGGCAGAGTGCTCTTCCGGAGCGCGTCATCAAGACGATTGACGAAGCGAATGGTGGGGGAACCCCCGTCCGACTCGACGTGAAAGGCTCCAAAGACATCACCATCGTCCGGAAACTCGCCGCCATCAAACTCGCGAACTAACTCTCTAGCCCACCTTCCGCGCTGCCTTTGCCTCGATCTCCTGCAGGCGGCCAGTCTTTACGTCGTAGACGAAGCCTCGCACCCGTATGTGCTTCGGGATCCAGGGATGCGACTGCACCCGCTCGATCTGCCGGCGGACGTTCTCTTCCAAATCCCCGAACGCATGAAAATGCTTCGGTTCAGATGCCATCGTGCCGGTTTTCTCCTGTAGTTGCGCTCGCAGTGCCGCGTCTTTGAAGGTCAGCATGCCGCAGTCCGTGTGGTTGATGATGATGAACTCTTCCGTCCCCAGCAGGTGATGCGAGATGATGAGCGACCGCAGCGCATCCTCGGTCACGATCCCGCCGGCGTTGCGAATAATATGTGCATCGCCGGTTTTCAGACCCAAAAGCTGCTCTACGGTGATACGAGCGTCCATGCAAGCCACAATCGCCAGCTTGCGTGCCGGAGGCATAGGCAATTGCCCGAGGTTGAAATTGCGTGCATAAGCTTCGTTGGCCTGGAGAACCTCGTCGGTCATAGACATGTGTGCACCACCTTTCAGATTTCGCGCTGAACCCTGGCCGCCGCTGGAGGCAAGCGCGATGAGGTATTGGACGCAAACTGCTATTCGTTGGTCGCGAGATTTTATATCACACAGATCGAGTGTCTGTTAAGGGACTCAGCCGAATTCAAACCGCTACAATCAATTCGTGAACCTCGATGACACCATCGTGGCCATAGCCACCCCCCCGGGCCGGGGAGGAATTGGTGTCGTCCGCATCGCTGGTCCGGAAGCCCGCAGCATCGCAGCCCCCATGCTGCGTCTCAAGCACGACCTTCAGCCCGGACACGCGGTCTTTGGAGAACTGATCGAATCTAACCCCGGTGCAAGGGGAGTCGGTCCACGTGGGGGACACCTGCGAGGAGACAAGCCAGATGTCGACGAGTCACGTGCGGACGGGTGCCTTGCCTGTCCCAGCGAGCCCGACCCAGCGCTAAGCGATGTGACTGCCACCCCGCAGCCGGGCGCCCGCATTGACGAGGTTGTAGTTATCTTTTTCGAAAAACCGCATTCCTACACCACCGACGACATCGTCGAAATCTCTGCTCACGGATCTCCAGTTGTGTTGCGCCATATCGTGGGGCTTGCTCTCGCCCGCGGAGCCCGTCTCGCCGAACCTGGCGAGTTCACCATGCGCGCCTTTCTTAACGGACGCATCGATCTCACCCAGGCCGAAGCTGTCCGCGATCTCATCGAGTCGCAGACTTTGTTCCAGGCGCGGGTGGCCGCCGAGCAACTCGAAGGCGCGCTCTCCAAGCGGCTGCAGCCCGTTAAAAAGAAACTCGTAGATCTGATTGCGCTGCTCGAAGCAGGGATCGATTTTGCTGACGATGATGTATCCGTCCTTCCTGATAGAACGATTCTCGAGCACATCCACGCAGTACGCGGCCCGTTGCAGGAATTAGCCGGCAGTTTCGCCTACGGCAAGATCGTGCACGAAGGCCTGACCCTTGCCATCGTCGGTCGCCCCAACGTAGGCAAATCAAGTCTGTTCAACCGCCTGGTCGAGAGCGAGCGCGCCATCGTCACCGCCACGCCCGGAACCACACGCGACCTGGTCAGCGAAACTGTAGCCCTGGGTGGAATTCCTCTGAAGCTCGTGGACACCGCCGGCATTCGTCGCGCTCTTGACGAAGCTGAAAGCATCGGCATTCGCAAATCGATGGAAGCACTCGCCGAGGCCGACATCGTGCTCGTGGTTGTTGACGTATCCCAGCCGCTCGCGGCGGAAGATCACGAATTGCTCACCCAGATAGGGCAGGAGACTGCAATCGTCGTCGGAAACAAAGCGGACCTCCCGGGCGCTCCGCTAATGCTTGAATCTCAATTTCGCGTAGTCCACACTTCTGCCGTCACTGGCGAAGGCATTCGCCAACTCCGCACTGAGATTCTTCGCCATCTCGGCGGAGACCGCGGCACTCAGCCCGAAGCGGGGTTCCTCACCAGCCTTCGTCACCAGAACCTGGTTCGCGACTCCCTCACCGCTCTTGATTCCACTGACGCCGCCGTGGACAACAAAGTTCCGCACGAAATGCTGCTGCTCGATCTTTACAATGCGCTGCGTCCGCTAGACGAAATCACCGGGGCCACTACCACGGACGATATTCTCAACCTGATCTTCAGTACCTTCTGCATCGGCAAGTAGACAAGAATTGTTGATTGTTGATTTTGGATTGTTGAATAGAAAAGCCCTAAACATATGCCCATTGTCTTCATTCAACAATCAACATCAACAATCAACAATTTCCCTACTCTTTCCTCATTCCATTACCTTCGATACCTACAAGCTTGTGATTCAGCCGTAATAGCATTCGAGGATTATGAAACCAGTTTGCACCTTGGTCAGCAGCATCGCCCTGATCCTCAGCGCCTTTGCATTGCAAACTTCTTCGCCCGTTCCAGCCCCGAACCGCACCGCTGCGCAATTGAAAACTGAACTGCGCACGTTGGCCGCGGTGGCTGAACGAATTGCCCAGGCGCCGACCAACGAAGAAAAAGCGCGGGGCTGGCTTGAACTGAACCGGCAGGCTAAGAAGTTCGGCGATGAAATGAATGTGGCATTTCCTCACATCACCGTAAAAGGTGACAAGATCTTTCCCCCGCAGGCACAGCAATTAGCCCAAGCTGCCACCTCGTATGGAGTCCGTGTGGACTTTTGCGAAATGGGAGGAAACTGGGCGGCGGATAACCAGGGCTATTTGAAATACCTCGAGCTATGGCCGGCCGGGCCCGAAGCCGACGAAGCCACCTGGATGGGCCCCATGGGTAACGCATCCTTCTGCGGCGATTTCGAAGGCTCGGTGGAGGAACTGAAGGAGACCATCGCGCTGCACAACCAGTTTCTGGAGAGATTTCCCAACAGCCGTTTCGCGGCCCAGGCAAAGGAAGAACTCACACAATCGCAAGAGCAGCTGGCGCAGACGCTGAAGTCGGCCCACTAGTCTGCAGCAGATTGCTGGACACCGTTCAAGGTTCTCTTTTCCTGAAGGACCGACTTCCGGTTCCAGAGAATCTAAGCGCGAGTTGCCTTATCGGAGCGCCTTAGCCGCGTGGCCGGGTACCTTTTAGACATTGACACTGACAGTTGACCCGGTTCAGAATAGCCGACCATTAGCAGTCGGCTGCTTGCCGCGCCTGACGTGCGTTTTCAGGCTTGCACCGGCTGGTAACATTCCATGGAGGTTGCATGCAGCGATCCCTTCTCGTACCGGGTTTCACCCTTCTCGCGATGCTGATTGCTTCTTTAAGCTTGGCAGCACAAGAGTCCGGAAAACCATCGAAGCAAGTCTTAGAGCCGCCCAAGGGTGGTATTCACTGGGCGCGTGGCCATCAACCACCCGCCTCAGCCGGTTCGAATCCCGATATGACCTGGCATGGTGGCCCCATCCTGCCAACCTCAAAAACCTCCGCCATCTTCTGGGGCACAAGCTGGGCGAATAGCACTTTCGTTAAAGACAAGATCGCCGGTCTGGATTCCTGGTACAAGGGTGTAGGGGGTAGCTCGTATGGAGCGACCACCGACGAATACACTGGCCCGAACAGTACGCGCGTTTCGGACAGCATCACCTACCTCGGCCACCATGTGGATACTAGTCCTGCTCCGTTGCGTGCTCCCAAGACCTCTGCCATTTTGAACGAAGTCTGCAAGGTCATTCCTACGGCACAACTGGTCAGCAACGGTTTTTATGCCGTGTACGTGGATACTCCGCGGAAAAATGCCGGCTACTGTGCCTGGCATAGCGCGGCATCGTGCAGCGGCGTTCCTGTGCAGTTCGCATTCTTTTTCAATCTGGATGGTGATGCTGGTTGCGATCCGGGATCGAATGTAGCCGGGGAGTCACAGGGACTCGCCGCCCTGGCCAACGTCACTGGCCATGAGCTCTCCGAGACACGCACTGATCCCCGCCTTAATGCCTGGTACGACTCGTCGGGAGCCGAAAACGCCGATAAATGTGCGTGGAGCTTCGTCGGACCGTTTGTCACCTTCTCAAACGGAACCAAGTGGAAGATACAGGGCAACTGGTCGAATTACGATTACGATCACGACACCGGCTATGCGAACCTGAGCGGCGAAAAAGGTTGTGCAGACGGCACCAACGTTCCTGGACCGTACACGAAGTAACACGTCGTTTTGCGGAGGAGGGATCCCATGGCGGTCGCCACCGCTAGAAGGCTATTTGTCATCGCGTGCTGTTGCGCGGTATGCCTGCTCTCGCATGAGACGTACGCGGCCACATCTGCCTTCCAGGCACAGACCCGCGTAGGTTTCACCGTGGGTGATCAGTGGGAACCCACCATCGCCGCCGATGCGTTTGGGCACGTCTACATACTCTTTCCGCAATATACGAATGATCAATCTCCGACTATTCCTACATGCGACACGTGCCCGAGTCCAACCGCGTTCCTCATCGTGAGCAACGACAACGGGAAAACGTGGTCTGCACCGAAAATCATTGGGCCTCCCGGCTCGGGCCAGGTTGACGTGCAACTCAAAGTCGATCCCCTTGACGGCCGTACCGTCTATGCATCGTGGCTGCAGAATAATAAGAGCGTGATTCAGGTGGCCAAGTCCACTGACTATGGTCAGAGTTGGATACTGCCTCCGCCGGCAAACAGTACGAACGCCGGTATCGACAAGGATATCCTCGTAGTGAAAGGTAACGATGTCTACGTCGGCTACAACCACGCGCAAACCGTGTGGGTTTCCTCCTCGCACGATGGAGGACAAAGCTTCACTTCCGTCAAGATGAACCAGAACGCGCAGTTTGGCTGGTCGCTTACCGGGGGGGCCGCGATCGATAACGCGGGAAATGTTTATTTTGCGTGGGAAGGCTATACCCAGAACGGCGGAGCCAAAGGCCCGGTCAAAATTTACGTCAGCAAGTCGACTGACAGCGGCCTTACCTGGAGCTCCACCGGGGTGGATGTCTCCGGTTCTCCACCCGACTGCTCCGCTTTTTCTTGTGGTTGGGCTTTCCTTGGGCCTGGCACGGCGCTCACCAGCGATGCCGCGGGAAAACTCTATCTGCTTTGGAATGCTGGAAATAACACAGCCCCAGAACGAATTTTCTTCTCCACCTCGCTCGATGGAGGAGTGACCTGGTCAGCGAAACAGGACATTTCTTCCGTGCCGGTCAGCGCTCAGGTGGACCATGCGTTTCCCGCTATTGCTGCCGGTCAGAAAAACGATGTCCGCATTGCATGGATGGACCAGAGAGCGGAGCCGTACTGGAACGTTTACTACCGCAGCTCGACCGATGGCGGCGCAACCTGGACGGCTGAGACCAAGCTCTCAACTTTCGTAAAAGGATACAGCTACATCTTTAATACTGGATTCCGCTTTCCGTTTGGCGACTATTTCGATATGACAATTGATTATCTCGGCCAAACCCAGACCTGCTGGGGCGAAGGCTTTAACTGGTTGACACCCGGCTCCATCTGGTACACGCGGCAGTTGAGGTAAATACAGCAAGAGTGCTTTGCCGGAACACCGACGAACTAGTCCCGACGCCCGGAGAAGGTGAATGCCCGGAGACAATTACATTTAAACTTTATACTTCATAAATCGTACTTCTCACTTCCCGTTAATTCTCATTTGGAAAATCCTCTTCCCATTGGTACATTGCTCGCAACCGCCTGCCCGGAGAGGCGCCACATGTCGCTGGTGGTGAAGCTAGAAGACGATCTTGGGGAGCGAGGAGAATGGGTCATGCTGCACGGTGTGATTCCCGCCCACACCGAGCGCGACTTCCCGCTGCTCCGCTCTATTGATCCTTTCGGGAAAACGGTCTTCAACCACCTCCAAATGGAGACCTTCCTGGAGGAATGGGAGAGGGTTCGGGACCGCGCGCGCGACGAGTCACAAAAAGAGGCCTGGGGCAAAATCAAAGAAATGGCACGGACCTGCGAAAATGACCGCGACCTTTATTTGCGTTTCGTCGGCCATTGACGGCCTAAAGCGGTCCCACCTACTTCGACAGCGCCGCCAGACTTTCCCGGAACAGTACCTCAAACGAGCCGCTAGCCTTCCCGTTCCTATTCGCGGATGCCAGAGCCCGCTCGGCCGAAGCGCGCTGATATCCCAGGTTCAGCAACGCAGAGAGCACATCTTCTTCTACGGGACTTGTCGCCACTGCTTCGGAAATCTGTCCCGGCTCGGCGCTCGGCAGCTTGTCCCTTAATTCCAGAACCATGCGTTCCGCCGTCTTCCTGCCGATCCCCGGAATACGCGTAAGGCGCGCCACATCATTCCCGCGAATCGCTCCGACCATCTCGTCGGCGGGCATTCCGCTCAGAATCGTAATCGCGAGTTTCGGCCCAATACCACTGACGGTAATCAGCTTTTCAAACAATTGCTTCTCCGCCGGCCGCAGAAATCCATAAAGCGCAATCGAGTCTTCCCGCACATGCGTATGGATATGCAACGCCACCTCGCTGCCTACAGCAGGCAAATCAGAAAAGGTCGGCACGCTGATTACCACGTCGTAGCCGACGCCGCTGGTCTCTACCACCGCCTGATTGGGATGTTTGGACAACAATCGACCACGCAGATGGGCAATCATGCTGCCGCCATTGTAGCCGCAGAATTTGGTGAAATGGTAAGGAAGGATACCCGCCGGGGAGGCTGGGTCCGAAATGCTCTTAGAACAGCGAACTCTGCCGCCGATTCGGAACAATCCCAAAGTGCTCGTAAGCCAGCTGCGTAGCTACGCGACCCCGCGATGTACGGTTCAAAAACCCAATCTGGATCAGGAAAGGCTCGTAAATCTCCTCGATGGCATCCGATTCCTCAGCCAGCGCGGCGGCCAAAGTATTCACCCCTACGGGACCGCCCTGATATTTCTCGATGATGGTCAGCAGCAGCTTACGATCAATCTCATCAAACCCATGCCGATCCACTTCCAGCATCTGCAGCGCGGCCTGCGCTGTCGGCAAATCGATCTTTCCCCCGCCGCGAACCTGCGCGTAATCGCGCACCCGCCGTAACAGCCGGTTGGCGATGCGCGGCGTGCCCCGCGAGCGACCGGCAATTTCCAGAGACCCCGCCCGATCGATCTGCACGCCAAGAATCTCCGCCGAACGCTCCACGATAATGCGCAACTCTTCGTGGTTGTAAAATTCCAGCCGCAGCATTATCCCGAAACGCGAGCGCAGCGGTGCCGAAAGCAGACCTGCCCTCGTGGTTGCGCCAATGAAGGTGAATGGCTTCACGTCCATGGTATGAGTGCGCGCCGAAGGCCCCTGCCCGATCATGATGTCCAGCTTGTAATCCTCGAGCGCCGAATAAAGAATTTCTTCCAGGGCAGGCTGCAGCCGGTGTACTTCGTCAATAAACAGCACCTGCTTGTCGCGCACGTTGGTGAGAATCGCGGTTAAGTCGCCCTTGATCTGCAGCGTCGGGCCCGACGTTTGCTGGAAGGCTACCCCGAGTTCATTCGCAATAATGTTGGCGAGTGTTGTCTTTCCCAGCCCCGGAGGACCGTAAAGAAGAACATGGTCCAGCGCCTCACCCCGCGACCGTGCGGCCTCAATGGCCACCGCCAAATTTTCTTTGACCTTGGATTGTCCGATGAACTCGCCCAACCGTTGCGGTCGCAGCTTAAGTTCAAATGAGGAATCGTCCTCGACCGGCGCCGCTGATACCAGGCGCTGGTTCAGATTGGGAGTGTTCTTGAGAGTAGCCACTGGCCGGATAGTACCAGTTCTCCGTTGTGAGTTGCCAGATGACAGTTTGGCTTCAACCCGCCGGGGCGACTTGGTTGGCCGCTAATTATTAGGTCCCCAAATACCCAGTCTCACCCCGTGTAGTTTCTTTGCGTCAAACCAGGCAAACTTCTGTCCGAACCAGGTTATGTTGTAGTTGATGTGGAAGCGCTTTGCCGCGGCATCAAAATTTCCCGTTTGCAGCACAAAGCCCACGGGAGTCTCTCCGAACTTTTGCAGGCGTTCTGCCAGCCATGAGCGGCCGGGCCTCGGCGAAGCCAGGATCACCGGCTGGCCGGGAAAATACGCCAGCTTGGCGTCGAAATCCCAATGATCTTCGATTACCGGAGCGGGCCACCCGTACGCTCGCTGAAAAAGCGCGGCAGCTTTCTCCAGATTGTTTACCCCCAGTACAACCACGTCGATGCCCACTAGGCCGGAATTCTTAACGCTCGCCGAGGTTTGCACGCGCCAATCACGAGGCGTTCGGTCCTGGATAATAAACGGCAGGGTTGCCCCGGGCGTGCCTGAACCCACGTAGGCCGTGATCCACTCAATAGCCATGCCATCGGGCCGCTTTCGGCTCCCCGATGTTGGTTCGCCGGTGGAGATGCCCAGAGCCTTCAGCCGCTCGACCTCTTGCTTGATGTCGTTCGTCTCGACCGCCCACGCGCATGCCCCAGCATTCGCAGTCATCAGCTTCGCCCAGTTCGATCCCTCCACTACTCCCGGCTTCTGCGGCGCAATCAGCTCAAGATAGGAGCCGTCGTCAAACCCGAGCAGAGCCATATGCGTTCCGCCGTTAGCGTGTGGGCCGCCGTAGTCGCTGGTAAGACCTATGTGAGCGAATTCCTGCCGCATCGGCTCCAGATCTGCCCCACAAACGGAGGCATGATCCACGTGCAAGGCTATGCTCGACTTTGAGACTTGACCCATGGTCGGAACTGAGGCAGCAATCACCGCCATCCCGATAAACGTGCACAATGTAAGATGCCACTTTATGGTTAGGCTCATGCGCTGCGGATGGTACCGCAAGCAGCAAGCCAGTTCCACTGCAAAGCAGCTTGCAACTGAGAAATGCTGTTCTACAATCCCAGCGTGCGAATTACCCTCGTCCGTGTTGGACTCGTTCTGGTTCTTCTCCCGCTAGTCTGGAGCCAGAACACTCCGTCCGCCCCACAGCCGGCAGCCGACA